>CAZRHR010000001.1:0-104677 GCA_964599915.1 uncultured Candidatus Competibacteraceae bacterium
AATGCGGACCCCATTGTCTTCAAATATTTAATCCGATTCTCCGAGGGATTGGTCGAAAGACAGGACGTAAGAAATGCCGGAGCATCCTCCACCTTTCACCCCTACACGGATAAAAGTTTCCTGCAAAGTTTTTCCCTGCTCCGCCATGAGCAGCTCAATTTTACGGCGCGCGGTTTCAGATACGGTAATCATAGTTCTCAAATCTCCTAACAGCGTTCAATGCATTTGGTTCATTTATTTAGAACAAATCTAAATAACCAAATTCTATGCAAATCTAATGAACAATCCCTACCAAGACAAGCGATATTTGCGGAAAGATTTAAATATGTTTCACGCTCCGGACCTAACTCCCATTTCTGCCATTGGAGAATTTGGCCTCATAGAAAAAATCCAAACCCTACTGCCTGCCACCGCTACGGTGATGGGTGACGATTGTGCTGTTCTGGGAGACGGCCCCATTAAAACACTGGTGACCAAAGATTTGCTTTTGGAGGGCGTTCATTTCGATTTAACTTACGTGCCACCCAAGCATTTGGGATATAAAGCGGCCATGGTCAATCTGAGTGATATTGCTGCCATGAACGGCACACCCAAATACCTGATGTTAGGTTTAGGCGTGCCCGCACAATTCTCGGTAGAGGCCATAGAAGAATTTTTACTAGGCTTTCAATTGGCGTGTTCGGCATATCAGGTGCAGTTGATTGGTGGAGACACCACGCGGAGCAAGGCAGGCTTGCACATTTCCATCACCGCAATTGGAGAAGCGGCAGCAGATCAAGTGGTGTATCGAAGCGGAGCGAAACCCAATGAATTGATTTGTGTTACCGGAAGTCTCGGTTCCGCTTGTGCAGGTTTCATGGTCTTGGATCGGGAGCAAAAGATTTTCAAAGAAAATCCCGGTATTCAACCAGATTTGGAGCCTCATGCCCTAATCATCGAAAGACAACTCAAGCCTGAGGCACGTTTCGATATTTTATATGCCTTACGGCAAAATCAGCTGCAACCCACCTCCATGATTGATGTTTCGGATGGACTGGCTCCTGAATTGCTGCACCTCTGCAAAGCCTCTTCACTAGGCTGTAGAATAGATGCAGCAAGAATTCCTATAGACCAAGGCGTCTATCATTTGGCGGAAGAAATGAACTTAGATCCCTACCAGCTCGCCTTGTATGGCGGAGAAGATTATGAGCTTTTGTTTACCTTGCCGGCTACGGCGCATACCCAGGTAAGTTTAATACCAGACATCCGCATCATTGGTTACACTACGGATGAACCGGGCGCTTGCTACCTTGTGGATGACAAAAACCAAATGCATCCTTTGGAAACCGCAGGTTGGGATAGCTTAAAAGGTACAGGCATGGCCGGAACAACTTCCCACTCATGAAGTCCCTCATTATAGCCGGTGCCGGCGGACATGCATTAGAAATTGCTGGTGAATTGTTACAGCAAGGTCATGAGAAAGCCTCCCTTATCTTTTGGGATATTCAACCTGGACCTGCCCATTTTCATGGCATTCAAGTGATCCGGGATTTGTCTTTATTGCCGGCAGTTCCGGTGGTTTTGGGTACAGGAAACCCAGGTCCTCGAAGAAGAACGTTTGAATTTCTAAAAAAAATACAACGGAATCCGCAGTCTCACCTGTCGGCAAAGGCGGTGGTAAACACCTTATCGGTAACCCTTGGGGAGGGGCTAAATCTCATGGATTATTGCAGTATTTCACCCCATGTCACTTTAGGAAATGGCGTTTTAGTGAATCGCCATGCGTCCATACATCATGATGCAAGGGTGGGAGACTTTAGTGTGGTTGCACCCGGAGCAAGAATTTTGGGCCAAGTCACCATTGGAGCAGATGTGTTTGTGGGCGCCAATGCGGTGGTTTTACCCGGATTAACCGTAGGCGATGGGGCCGTGATTGGAGCTGGAGCCGTGGTGACCCAATCGGTTCCTCCGGGAGAAACCTGGGTAGGCGTTCCGGGGAAGAGGAAATAAACATGGGCTGATAGGTTGAAGGATTGATCCCTTGCAGAGCCCATTTCCATTTCATTTTGTAGTAAAGTTTAACGCATAAGGCTATATTTACAAATAGTTGAGATTCCCAACCAATTACCACCTTACTCGAAGGCTGGGCACCTAAAGTCGCCGACGTCCGCTGCCCGTCCCTGCCGCCCAAGCCCTGCGGGCTTTCCTCTGCAATCGGGGGCGCTAAGGGCGAGCTCTTGAGATTAATTGCCTGAAAGTTAGAAATTTACTGTCCAAAATTGTCCCTAATATGCCAATCGGAATAGAAACCAAAAGGATAAAGCCTTGTTGCCAGATAGACAAATAAATACCATCTTGAATTGAATAGCCCAATAAAGTGAAAATTCCGCCTGTTGCCAATTGAATCGTTCCCAGATTTCCGGGCGTTAACTTAATGAGTAAACCTATTCGCGTCAAAACTGCAACAATAACAAGCCCCACTAAATCAATTCCCAAATTCAGTTGTTGGGATAGAATAAAAGACCAGCAAACACTTAAGGCAGTAATTAAAAAGGAAAAAAAACCAAATTTTAAGTACTCGGAAAATGAAAAGGAATATATTTGATTTGCCAATGCGTTTAATTTTTCAGATAAACTGACTACAAAAGGATTGGCAGATAATGGAAGAAGTTTAATGAGCATAAATCGAAAGGCAAGTACGAAGAATAAATTCGTTGTCATTATAATAAATATAGGGAATAAAATCTGCACTTTGTTGTAAAATAAAATAAAAACCAAGCCAATAAGTCCATCAATTGTTAGCTCAAGTGCAAACAACCACAAATAATTTGCAGAAATATTTACAATTCCTAGTTTGTATTTACACTTAAGAAGGGCTATAAAGTAAATGAAACTGCCTTGAATCGGGATAATAAAGCCCCACAGATTCATAGTATAGGGGAGTTGCAAAGTTGTACCCCATCCTATTCTGCACCCGTTCCTTAACAATAAGTTGCGCAGTATGACCCCTGAAATAAAAAAAATAAAAAAAATAAAAAAAATAGAAGAAAGTATTGTAATTCCATGTATAGAGGAAAAATTAATTTTTTCAAATAATGGCAATGAAAGCCATACGGACAAAGACAATAAAGCGACGGCTAAAAGAAAGCGTGATAACGATTTGAAAACCTGCATTATTATGAAACAATTAAAGTATATTAAAACGACTTAGCGTGCTGAACCAGACTACGGAAAAAAAGGCATATGCATTACGAACAAAAAAAGCTAAAATTAAAATACATTTTTGATACCATCTATATTGACTAGTAGCAATAACTCCAGCTACACCTATTGAATCCCAAATGTGGGCGCCCAATGCCGTTAATGGGCTTGAACGAAAGTCGTGGCTGTCTGTCATGTCTTTTATATAACTTACCTTAGGACAATAGCCCCATTTAAATCGGCTAAAAAGAATGTGGCAAAAGGGACCTTCACCCACAACATTCGGATAAAAATAAGTGGAATGCCAAAACCCAATGTGGGATATCAAAATTTCGCGTCTATATATTCCGCCAATCAACTGATAGCCAATGTAGGACTCAGTAATTAATTTTAAATGATTTAGAAACGTGGACTTCTTTAAGGGCAATTTAAGATTACGGGGGGCCATTTTTTTAATCTCACCCTGATTCGAAACATAACAATGTTCAGATGCCGGAAAAACGAAATCTAAGTTGCGTTGCTTTAATTCAAAAAACAATTCTTCGAGATAATACTCACTTGAAAGATGGTCATCATCGCTTAACCACATAAAATACGGTTGGCTGGTTGATTGCAACAAGAAGTTGAAATTGCCACCGGCTCCCATGTTTACCTTGTGTTTAATGTAACGAACATACGTTGAACCTTCAAAGGCGCCTAAAACCAACCCTTCCAAGGATGGGCCATCGGCATCATTATCAGAAACAAGTATTTCCATTGGCCAAACTGACTGCTTAGCTAAGCAGTTTAGCATGCGCTCAAGGGTTTGGGGCCTTTTGTATGTTGCAACGCCAACACTTAAGGGTATTGTTTTCTTTGACATAAAAAAATATCAGTTTTCGGACCGCCTTAACTGATTCGTTTTAGATACCCATCAGGGGCTACCGTTATGAGCAGTTTGTTCTGGATTTGATTATCTATTTCAAATTCAGAATGGGTTTTCAAAAATTCCCAAACGGCGGTTTTCGGGTTGTCGCCCGGGCCCCAGGGGCGGTCGGGGAACATGTCTGCTGGCATATCTTCCACAATGGTATCGAACACCACACAGTAGCTTCCTATACTAGTCAATGGAGCATAAGCCTGCAGCTCTGCCAGCACATGCGCGTGCGTGTGGTTGGAATCCAAGCACACCAGAATGCGTTCATAGCCCTTCGCCACCTGCCGCACCTGGTCCACAATCTCGGGCGCGATGCTCGAACCCTGAATCATCTGAATGCGCGACGCCATGGGATGCGCTTCAATGGCCGCACGGTTGTGGGCACGGATATCAATGTCAATGCCCAACACCTTGCGCTTGGACTCGCGTGGATTCAGCGTTGCGCCCGACTCAATTGCATCACACATATCCAGCAGCGCCAGCATCGAGGCACTTATGATCAGGGAACCACCGTGCGCAATTCCGGTTTCGATGATCAGGTCTGGTTTGATTTCCCAGATCAGCTCCTGCATCGCCACCATGTCTTGAGGGTATTGGATTATGGGGCGGCCTAAAGCCGTAAAATTGTAAGAGTACTTTGGCAAAGTTGAAGCACATATAAAATTATGAGCTGATGTATTAAGGGTTGTATTAACTCCGTTTTTATGGATTCGGTCCATAACTTCTTTTTTAAATTCATTCATAAATCAAGCGTTTTATATTGAAATTTGTTGGAAGACATTTTTTTTATCTCTTCTAAATAATTTGAATTCATGACATAAACAATTGTGTCATTGGGTAGGACTGCCATTGCCGTTTCGGGGGATATGACGGGAATTCCTGTTGCTGGCAAAAATTTGCCCTGCTTAAATGGATTACTATCGATAGCCATAGTTATAGGTTTGCCAAGCCGATTGCACAATAAAGAGAAAACCACCCCTTTTGACGCCCCCCCCCAAACAACTGCAGGATGTCTAATAGATTTAAGCCCTTCTAAAAAATCAGAAGGAAATTCAACTGAATCAGATTTCCCCTTAACAGGTCTTCTTAATGAAGATAATTCAGCAATAATAAATAAATA
Organism: uncultured Candidatus Competibacteraceae bacterium; assembly: GCA_964599915.1. GTDB lineage: Bacteria > Bacteroidota > Bacteroidia > CAIKAF01 > CAIKAF01 > CAZRHR01. Next base: position 5,217 of record CAZRHR010000001.1, read on the forward strand.
TTGGCCGCCAAACATTCTGCCACACTTTACCACCTTGCCGAAAAACCTTTGAAAGTCATGTAGTCGAAAATAATTAACATGTTCGTAAAAAATATCGTACCAAGCACGTTTATTAATTATCCATTCTAAACATGGAACCTCTATATAAATTAAGCCACTTCCACCATTTGCATCCCTCAAAGAACATAAAAAATCATAAGGGTTTGGAATATGTTCTAACACATGGCGTAAGATTAATGCTCTTGCGGGTTTAGAAATAATTCCTGGTTCAAAGTTCTTTTTGATAATCCGAGGATTATTCCCTTCATAAGTTGCGTCAAAGCCTAATACATCATTACCTCTACCTAAAAGCATTTCAAGAAAAAAACCTTTACCGCAACCAACCTCCAGTAACCCTGTTCGTCCTAGATGATCTTCTACTAAAGAAGCAGCTTGTATTAGGTGATTTTGAAATGCTAAACTAAACCCTTGCTCGTTGTTGTAATTTTGGTCATAATTAAGTAAATTGGGGTTAAATAAATCATTTTGAATAAGCCCCGTTTGGCTATTCTCAACTATTCTTATTTCACCTTTTATGCAGTTAATAGCTTCATCAGCAGAATCGTAAACTCTATTTTGGAGTACGGGAAATTCTGACTGTTCGTAAAGTAATTTCATTTTTGTTAATCTATGATATCATGGTTTGGGATGCCCAAAACAAAAGGAGGGTCGAGGGAGTTTTCTGAACGGGCTCCAAAGTTAAGCAATTCTATGCGCCCATATTCGGAGGAAATTTGCTCTGCAAATTTCCGAACCGTAATTGGATTTCCAGAACATATATTAACTGGGCCCTGCTTTTTGCCTAATGCAACCTTTGATATCATTCGACCAGCATCTACAACATCCAAAAAATCCCGCACTTGCTTTCCACTAGTCAATTGAACCGGCTCATTATTTAACAACTGTTTTCGGATATAAGGTACAAGTCGGCGTTCGTCCTCACCATCACCATAAAGATAAAAGAGTCTACACCAAGCAAATTCGACCGACTCCTGGGGCAACCAATGAGCAAGATTCATGAAAAGGCTCACTTTTGAACCTGCGTAGGTAGATAAAGGCTTAAGAGGCGTATTGATTGAAAGGACTCCACTGGCAAGGTCATACTCAAAGCAGGTGCCAATTCCTACAAAGCGCTTGATCCCTGCCTTTACTGCCCCTTTAGCTAGATTTAAAGAGCCTATTAAGCAATCTATGTTTTTTGTTGATTGCAAATATTTGCCTGGTTCTACATACCATGCCAAATGGATTATTACATCAACCCCTTGGCACATTTCAGCCCACCAATCAGAATTCTCTTGAAAAATATCAGGGGAGCTTACAACCCTGCTAACTTGCTTAAGTCCGGACAATAAATGTTCCTTCCCAGAACGCACAACAGGAACCAAGTTCAAATTTGAGTCAGCTAAGTTTCTCAATACTTGTTTACCTACAAAACCTGTTGCACCTGTTATCAAAACTGTTTTCATGATAGTTTGAGAAAGGGTACTGCGGTGACAAATTTGGTTCCCCCATCTTTTAAAAAATTATTTTGTTCTTGGATTTCGTTGGCTATATTCCAAGGAAGAATTATTAAATAATCAGGCTTTAACCTGCTAAGTTCTCCTGGGGGTAAAATTGGGATATGGCTACCTGGCATAAATTTTCCTTGTTTTGATTTGGCAGCATCGCAAACAAAGGGGATTAAATCAGGTTTAACCCCTGCATAATTTAACAAGGTGTTTCCCTTGGCTGCGGCTCCATAGCCTACAACCGATTTGCCCTGATGTTTTTTTTCAATTAAAAAAGAGAGGAGGTCATCTTTAATTTTGTTTGCGCGGGGTTGAAATTCCAAATAGGTCTTTATGTCCTGAAGGCCCCTCTTTTCTTCCTCCTTTAAAACCAAATCAACCGATTCCTGCCTTTCACGAATATCAGCATTATGGCAAGCATAAATGCGTAAACTACCGCCGTGGGTTGGTAATTCTTCTACCTTCCAAATGCGAAGCCCCGCTTTTGAAAAAATCCTATTGACCGTGTTTAATGATAGATATGAAAAGTGCTCATGGTAAACCGTGTCAAATTGGACATGTTCAATAAGGCGCATAAGATGTGGGAACTCCAAAGTTATAGTGCCTCCAGGATTAAGTGCTGCCCGCAGTCCTTTGGTAAAATCGTTTATATCTGGTACGTGAGCATATACATTGTTCCCGATAATCAGATCTGCACCCCTCCCCTGCATTGTAAGTTGGGAGCCTAGAATTTCTCCGAAAAACTTTCTAATTACGGGTATTCCGAGCTCTTCCGCTGCATTTGCTGTGCTTTCAGTTGGTTCGATTCCCAAGCAAGGAATACCTGCATTAACAAAATTCTTTAATAAATATCCGTCATTGGAGGCAACCTCAATTACATGGCTTTGGGAAGTAAGATTTAAGTCAAAAATGATTTTGTCGGCATAGTTTTTAGCATGAGCCAACCACCCTGTAGATGTGCTTGAAAAGTAGGCATATTCCGCTGTGAAAAGAGCGGCGGCTTCTGCATAATCTTCCGTTTGAACTAGCCAGCAATTTTGGCATACTTTAATTTTAAGCGGAAAATACGATTCAGGGCGTGAGAGCGCTTCTTCGGTAAGATAGGCATTCGAGGGTGGCGCAAAGCCTAAATCAAGAAAGGTATGGCTGAGGGTCGTTTGGCAATGACGGCAATTCATACCCTTAAACCTTTAAAAGAATCTTTAATCATATTAATTGAATGATCTCTTTGTGAAACGATGGCTTTTAAATTTGGCCAAGCAATTTTTAATTTGGGGTCAAATACGTTAATTCCCCCTTCTTTGCTTTGGGTAAAGGGTTTACTATGAAAATATAGCATTTCCGAATTTTTGGTTAACGTCTGAAAACCATGAGCAAAACCTTCTGGAATGTATAGCATAGATTTATTTGATTCTGTCAATTCAATTCCAACCCATTGAAGAAAGGTTGGTGAACCTAAACGGATGTCTACAATTACATCCCATATCGCACCTGAAATGCATCTCACAAGTTTGATTTCCGAACAAGGCGGATATTGAAAGTGCAAACCCCGGATGGTTCCCGCCTCAATATTGAAAGAATTATTAATTTGAACCCATTGGGTATTTAGATTATGTTCCCTGAACTCATCTTCGCAAAAGAGCCTCGCAAAAAAGCCTCGCTCGTCATTTCGTTTCTCTAAGTCTATTTTATAAACCCCGCCTAAACTTAATGCTTCAAATTTCATAAAATTGGAATATTTGTTTTAAGGTAGTTTCATATGAAGGATTTGAGTACCAATTCATTGTTTCGATTATTGCCTTTTCAGGTTTCCATTTAGGCTCCCATCGCAATTTATTTTTGGCTCGGCTGCTATCCAAAATCAACAATTCTGTTTCATGAAATTCTGATTTTTTTGCAGATACAACATGTTCTTCCCCAAAGATATCAAGAGCAATTCGAACCACATCGCCTACCGTCAATTGATTGGTTCCATCTGGGCCAAAATTCCAAGCCCCCGTTGTTTCCTGTGGCTTGTAAAGTAAGGCGCGAGCTAATATTAAATAGCCATTTACCGCATCTAAAACGTGTTGCCAAGGGCGAATATAGGTAGGGTTCCTGACACCAATAGGTAGATTGCCTTGAATGGATTTAATAATATCTGGAATTAAACGATCTTCGGAATAATCTCCCCCTCCAATTACATTTCCTGCCCGCCCAACGGCTATGGCTTTACCATGAACCTCAATATCAGCAATATTAAAAAAAGATTCACGGTACGATTCGATGATTAATTCTGTTGCAGATTTACTTGCGCTGTAGGGATCATGTCCACCCAACGTATCGGTTTCGCGGTACGGATGATACCAATGCTGGTTCTTGTAAACCTTATCTGTAGTAGTAATTATTGTAACGCAATTCTTATTCATTTTGCGAATTGCTTCAAACAAATTAACCGTACCCATGACATTTATCTCTATAGTTTCATGGGGTTCTTTGTATGAAATACTGACCAATGGTTGCGCCGCTAGGTGGAAAATAAAGTCTGGTTGGAAGGTAGTTAGCTCTTGGACTAACTTATCTTTTTCCCTTATGTCGGCTAATACAGATTCAAACGGTATCTCAGATTTTACAAAATGAAAAATGTCTCTTTCCGTTTTTGGTCTTAATGCGTAGCCTTTAACAACAGCTCCGAGTTGACTTAAAACTAAGGTTAGCCACGTACCCTTGAAACCTGTGTGCCCCGTAATAAAGACTCTTTTGCCTTTGAAAACGTTAGCTAATTCATCGAAATTCACCATTTCTTCCATGGCGCATTATTGTTTAACCATAGCTCCTCCAACTCAATTTTATCCCTAAGGGTATCCATTGGGCGCCAGAAACCTTGGTGCATAAATGCACTTAACTCCCCATCCTTTGCAAGGGCCTCCAGTGGGGTGCTTTCCCAAGGCGTATTATCACCCTCAATGTAATCAAATACCTTTTGTTTCAACACAAAAAATCCTCCATTAACCCAAGCTCCGTCGCCTTTTGGCTTTTCTATAAATCCCTTTACTTCAGAGCCTTCTAAGTTTAATGACCCATAGCGTCCAGGTGGCTGAATAGCCGTTACAGTAGCCGCTTTATTGCTTTTTTTATGCGCCAAAACAAGATCAGCTATATTCACATCTGCAACTCCGTCTCCATAGGTTAAACAGAAGTCTGATTCATTTTCAACAAAGCGTTGAATTCGCTTTATTCTACCCCCGGTCAGAGTTTTTTCCCCTGTATCAACCAACGTAACCTTCCAAGGTTCCGCGTGCCTTTGGTGCACCTCAATTTTATTGTTGGTCATATCTATGGTTACATCTGACATGTGCAGAAAATAATTTGCAAAGTATTCTTTTATAACGTAACCCTTATAACCCAAGCAAATAATAAAATCATTTATTCCATGGTGTCCATATATTTTCATAATATGCCATAAAATTGGCTTCCCCCCAATTTCAACCATGGGTTTTGGTTTCAATTGTGTCTCTTCTGAAATTCGGGTGCCAAGGCCCCCAGCTAAAATAATTGCTTTCATAGGTTAAAATTTTTGAAGTTGCGCCCCGGACCGCACGGATACCCCGCAAGCGTCGGGATGCGGCTGGGCCCCGGTGGCGGGGTGGAGCTTTGCGGAACCACCGCTGCCGGGCTGCGCTGCGGCATGCCGCAGCGCGGAGTAGCAGTAAGGGCCGGAATTGGCGCCCAAATATTCAGGATTGTAAATAAATGCCTTTCTCATTCCGCTTTGGGCATTAGGCTGGGCATGCTGGCTATGCGGCTGAGTACGCCCTGCACGTCGAGGCCAATGGTGGAACAATACCACTGTAGTCCGCCCCAGCGGGGTTGGTTCTCGGCCCGGACCTTACTGAGGGCCTGGGCCCGCGTTATTTGCCCTTCGCGCAGCTGATTGCTGCGGAAGGTGTCGTTTTCGGTAAAGCCGGCCACCGACCAGTAGATGTAGTTGTAAAAGGCGGCCGTGCCGTCGCCGATGCGCCAGGTGGTGGGCGTTTCCGGATCGGTTTCCCATTCGTATTGCCCCAACAAGAGCTGCTCCAAGGGCTGCTCTTGCCAAGGCAGGTAGTCGAACAAGTTCAGGTAACTGCGCGGAGCAGCATAGTACGATTGAAATGCCCACAAGGTGTCAAACAAAGAACGATTTATGTAAGCGGGATTTGCCAGGTATTCAGCCGCATAATAGCCCAGCATTTTCATTTTTTCGGCTATGGGCAATTGATAGGCCATGTAGCCTTTGTCGGGCTGCCTTGCTCCGGCAAACCCGGTTTTAAATCCGGTTTTTTCTAAGGGGTTTTCGCCCATAACCGACAAGGACAACCCATAGGCGCTGCGTATCTTTCTGTCGAAGTAGAAATACTGTTTGTCGCCGGCCATGAATAAGGGAATGGTGCCCAACCTGGGCCGGCGAAGCCAGGCGCTGACGTTGCGGCGCACGTTGGCGCGCTTGGCGCGGATGTCGGCCGAAATCAGAATGTGCTCTACACCCAAGGCTCCGCACATGCGCGCTTGGTTGCGTCGGGCCAAATCGGTGAGCAATCCCCAGTCGTAGCTGAAGGCCAAGGGCTTTAAGCCCAACTCATGCACCAAATAATGCAGGGCAAAGCTGCTGTCGCGCCCGCCGCTAAAGGGAACCAAACATTGGGGTCCCCCACCTGCAGGGCGCGCCAAGCGCTGAACCTCTGCCTGCAATGCGGCTGTCCCCTTGGGCTGCAAGGGTTGGTGGTTTCGGCAGTGGTTGCAGATTCCTTGGGCATCGAACTCAATGTAAGGAAAGGTTTCGGGCAAAATGCAGCGGCTGCAACGCCGAAGGTTGTCCACCCGTTCTTGGGTTTCCTTTGCAAGGGCCTGAAAGCGCTCCAATCCCGATGCCCCATGCATGGCTGGGGCATGAATGGGGGCCGAAAGGCCCGAGGACACTTCCTGCACAGGCACCGCCCTACCTTGATTCCAACGTTCTTCGCCCTTGCCCAGCTGGGGAGCATGCAGGCGGGAGCCCGAGGGGAAAAGGTCGGAAAATTCGGTTTGGATTTGCTGCAGCATGGGTTGTTCCGAAGCCAGTACCTGCAGGGTTCCGGCAGGATTTTGCAAAGAATACAGGCTGCCGTTGTTGCTGCCGTACCACCAGCCCGGCGTTTCGGAATTTAAGGCGATCAGCGAGGCGGTTCCTTTTATGCTGCTGAACAGGCTGTTGCGCTGTTCGGCGGGGAGGGCGGCGAGGCCCCTTGCCAACACTTCGCTGTCCACCTCGCTCTGTTTGTGTTCTGCTCCCCATTGTTGCCAGAGTTCGGCGGCATTCACCACAATGCCGTTGTGCACCAAAACCCAGGGCGCGCTGTGCACGGGCTGGTTGTTGTGGTTTCGGCTTTCGTGGCCGTTGGTTACCAACCGGGAATGGGCAATCAGGTACATGGGGCCGGGGGCCCGTTCCTGAATCAGATTTTTGTATGCGGTAGTGCGCATCAGTTCTTCGGCGGGCCGGGGGCAGCGTACAAAGCGTAGGGTTTGGCTGTCGCGCAAGGCCAGGCCGGAGGCCTCTTTGCCCCGGGTTTGCGAAAGCTGAAGCAGCCTAGACAGGAGTTCGGGCCTGAATTGTTGGCTGTCGCTAAGGTATATGCCGGTTATTCCGCACATGTTATTTGTACAGGCGTTCGTTGTCTTGAATGTCCATCCACATGGCGAACAAAAAGCTTTGAATGGACGAGATGCCCAAAAAGGTAAAGGCGAACAGGGTTTCGAAGTTCATAGGGGCATCAATGCATAAGGCATTAACCACTTTGTACACGTAGGGCAACCAGAGTATTCCCAGAAGGAAAGAAAAGTGGTAGAGCAGAAACAGGGGGTGGAAATCCCGAAACAGGTATTTGTGCCAAAGCCGGCGGAAAAAACCTTTGAACAGGAGCCAGGCAATGCGGGGAATGACCTTTAGGATTTTCATTTTGCTTTGTTCACCCACGTCATAAACGGGTTTGATTTCCACCTCGCGCAGGCTGCAAAAGGCAATGTTGAGCTTAACCAGCATGTCGTTGGGATAACCGTAACTGGGGTAAATTTGATGAATGGGAATGGCATTTAGGGCCTTTTTTGAAATGGCGGTGTAGCCAGTCTGGGTGTCGGAAACATGCCAGTAGCCGCTGGCCATTTTGGTTAAAATGGAGAGTACGGAATTCCCGAGGTACCTGATTTTGGGTATAACCAGTAGGGCGCTGCGGTGAATCAGGCGGTTTCCCTTTACATAATCTATGCCCTCTTGAACCACGGGCAGGCAAATGCTTTCCAGTTCGGCTGGATCCATTTGCCCATCGCCATCCATGGTGGCGATGCAATCAATTCCATGGTCTTTGGCCCATTTGTAGCCTGTGGCGATGCCGGCTCCTTTACCAGAATTGCGTTCGTGCTGAATAAAAATGATTCGGTCGCTTTCGGGCTGGGTGTTGTACACGCTCGAGGGGCAAAGCCATTGGTTTTCTTCCCTTTGCAGTTGCTGAACCACCTGGCTGGCGCGGTTGTACCGGTTTGGCACAACGGTGTTTAGAATGTTGCTGATGGCAAAGGGGGCCGGGGATTGGTTGGCGATGTAGTCCAAGATGACTTGGGCCGTTCGGTCGGTGCTGCAATCGTTTACCAGGACAATGCGGTCCACGAATTGGGGCATGGAATCGAGCACCTCGGTGATTTGGGTTTCTTCGTTGTAGCAGGGTACGACGACGGCTATGGTTTTGTTATGGAGCATTTAGTGTTTCATTCTATTGAGATACATTTCCACCTTCTGTCCAACAAATAAAAGAGTTATTAAATAATAACAAAATTCAGTTGAAAAAGAATATCTGGGCAACGGATTTCCGTAAAAAGTGAATATTAAAGAGGAGCCTATCAATAAAAAACCAAGAAAAAGAATCAATAGATCGACTGGTTCTAAACGCTTGAAGTATAAAAACTGAAAAATAGTGAATACAAATGCCAAAGTTGAAGTTAAGACCCATAAAACATTCCTAAAGATTTTTTTATTTATCCTTTCATTCCATTTATCATAAAGGCGAAAAATAAAATTCTCTGACATTTTGGCCCACCTATTCTCAAATCCTATGGTGTCCGAAAATGTATTAGCTTTACCTAAAATATAGTGTAAAAGTGCCGCCCCCTCCTCCGATTCTCCCAGTGACGAGATGAAATTGTTTGACCTTATCCCCATGGTTCGGTAAGCATTGATAGCCATACCAAAATAAGCTTGATCATAGTTTAATTTTAAATTATGATGGAAGGCTAAAAAAGATTTGATCTTAGAAAGACCATAATTCATACTATAATTCGATATAAGAAAATACATAGAATCGTTTGAAATTGGTTCATTCCAAAACAACTGGTTACAAACAACATCTTCTCCATTACCTCTTGCACAGACAAATAAACTATCATTATGTAAATCAGCATAAACTCCATAACGGGTTCTAATGATGGCTTTAGTATACTCCGCTAAGTCCCATGAAAAGTATCTAATATGAATTGGATTGTTGTGAGGCAAAGATTGTTTAATGATTTTTTGCACCAAGAAACGCGACTGGGGAGAAAGAACCATTGCACTTTCTTTATGAATATCGGGATTCTTTCTCACCTTAGAATTCACAAATACACCCTCTTGGTATTTAAACCGTCCATACGTCAGAATGCTAAACTGGTGATCTAAAGAAATGTGTAAATTATAAAAGGCTAATAAAAAACAGAGTAGGGATAGGGATAACAAAAAATACCCCGCCTTGACTAAGTTTTTTTTCCAAAGGAGGTAGGTTGAAATAATAATTGCAATGGGAAGAACAAAAATAGCAGAACTTCGCATGAACATAACATAAAAGAATATAAAACCTAAAAGAAGAGGAAATACCCAGTGTTTTTTAGTGCAGGTTAAGTATAAAAGAGATGTGGCAAGGAGAAAGAGTGAAGAAAATAAACTTTCTGTAAAAATAGCAATTTCCCATTTTATGGTTGTATCTGATATTAAATAAATAACACCAAACAGGAATGAAGACAGAAAAAGAAAAATATTATTTCTAAAGGAATAGAGTAGAAGTATTACTGAGAAAAAAGATAGAAATTGTTGGCCATAAACGACAGACATGGGATGGTCATAAATACCTTTTAGTAAGGCTATAAATAAAGGGTAACCACCTCCAATAAAATGGAAACTTGGCCATTGGTGTTGATGGATGTAAAAAGCTAACTCAAAATATTCGCAACTATCAGAATAAATAAGAGCAAAGGGAAAATAGTTCCAGATACTCCACCTTCCAATTATAAAGAAAATTGCCAAAACCACAATGCTCAATAGGAAGCGTTTCTCATAAAGCATTTTCATAAGTAGTTTCAATTTAAACTCTAAATTTAATACAATTCAAAAACATAAAATTCAACGGACAGTACCATAGGCTAAAGTAAAACATTATACGACTATATAGGAGCTTTGGCACTACCATAACTTGTTTTCAGCAAGAGAGGATCTGACCGCAAATAAAGCATGTAATTGTGGTTTAAACAGCCCGAAGGTAGCATTAATCATTCAAGAACAACTACCTCATTTTACCGCCTCAAGGTATAGCTGGTAAAGTTTTTGGGCGTACGGGGTAAAGTCAAATAGCTGGGCTGTGGCCAAGGCGCCTTCAGAACAATGCAACCAGAGATCCGGCTGGGTTGAAAGTGAAAAGATTTTATCTGCAAAGGCTTCAGGATCTTGGGACATAAACATCCAGCCATTATCGCCCTGCTTGTGCAACTTTCGATTTCCTTGTCCATCCAAAGCAAGTACTGGTAATCCACACGCCATGGCTTCGAGAATCACAAGTCCAAAAGGCTCGTAGGTGGCGGTATGGACATAAACCTGTGCGCCTGCCAATCTTTGCTGAACCTGCGGAACTTGCCCTGGTGCCACGACTTTGTCTGTAAGATGTCGGCGTTCAATTTCTGCCCGCACTTCCTCCTGTAAAGGGCCAGCCCCATACATTTCTACCCGGACATCAATATTTCTGGCAAGGCAAGCCTCGGCGATATCCAATAAAAATCGTTGGTTCTTTTTTGCGACGAAGGAACCAATGTTGATAAGGGTAAAGGGTTGCGTTTGATGTTGGGCACGAAAAGGAAGGAAACGGCTCACATCAATGGCATTATCCAAAGCCACTACCCTATGCTTCCATTCTTTCGGCAAAACAGCTTGAAAATACGTTTGGGTATCCGGACTAATGGCTAAAAAAGTCGGGGGCACTTTTTGGTACGCCTTGATCAGATGCACCCATTCGTATGCCTCGGTCCAGCGTCTTTTTGACGCCAGATCACCCAGTGAAAGTGGACGCAGTTGGCGCATGTTATCATGGCAGTGGGTAAAATAAGCGATATCCGGTTTTGGCCGCACATGCGCAACCCACTCAGCCTCATACAGATGAGAATGAACCACATGCGGCTTAAAGGTTTCAAGCAAAGCGTCAAATTGCTCCGTTTGAATCGTCCATTTTCCTTTAAGCGAGGGAACCACACGGGCATGTGTAACTACAGGCTGAATGTCGGGGTATTCATTGCCATAGCCATTTTCGTCCCTTAAGGTAGCCAGCACCACTTCAACCCCATCCAAACGTCGCAAATGACGCACTATGTCTAAGGCCATGCGTTCTGCCCCTCCGCGATAGAGGTTCGGAACTAAATGAAGTACGCGAAGTTTAGGAAAATTCATGTTTCTTGACGCTTTCAATTTTTCGCGCTCGAGAAAGAATAGAAATTGTATAATAACTGATTTATGTAAGATTGGGTTTGGATTACCCATATTATATCCAATCGGTTTCCTTGTATTTGAGTATTGTTATGACTTCGATTGAAGCACAGACATAGCTTCATTTAAAGTGGTCATTTAAAATCTCCGAAAGTACCTTTGAGTTAGCTTTTCGGCTAAATTTCTGTGCAATTCCGGCATCAACTACATCAGGTTCTAATCCTTCCAAATAAAGTTTAACCCAACGCACTAGCCATTCTTTTACATCAGTGAGATTTCGACATATCTTAAATCCAGGCCATTGGGCTGCAAACTGGTCAATAATGTCGGCATCTCCAGGATAAACAATAACAGGCCTCCTTGCCGCCAAATAATCAAAGATTTTACTTGAGGGGATGCCAGTATTTTTACCATAAACGGGCATCAACAATACCTGAGCATAATGAATTTCCGGAATAGCGGCTGAAAGCGGTTTCCTAGGAGATAAAATAAGATGATTATGGAAATGACGAGGCATTGCCATTTTCACACGCTCAGATTGTTCGGAGGAATACGCAATCCCTTGAAAATGAATTTTCCAATTTAAATCAGGAAACTGCGAGAGCGCCTCACAAATACAGGGAAGCAGCGATTCTATATCTTGCGAAGGATAAAGGGTTCCACTGTAAAGTAAGGTAAATGAAGTTGATGACTGCCACCTTAAGCTATTCGCTCTCGGACTCCCTGTAAATCCATTAATAATAGTGTACCCTTTTTTTCTTAGAAAAGACTCCAGTCTTTTTCTGTAAACATCAGATACAGTGATGAAACAACAAGCAGATGTTAACCATTTTTTTTCGAAGTGACTGTTTAATCTTCTAAGCAATCTCTCGATAAGAGATTTTCTCACATTGAGTTTGTTAGTTGTCCAGTCGTCACGATAGTCAGCAATCCATGGGATACCATACTTTTGGTTTAGTCTATATCCTAAATGAAATTGAGAAAATGGATTTCCAGAAATCACAAGCCCTTTGATATTACCATACGCTTTAACGATTCGGTGAATTTCTTTCTCAAGGAATCCCATTTCATTCCAACGAATTAAAAAATTACCAAGGGAGAGATGAAGCATGGTTAATAATTGTCTGTAAAGTTTAATCTGTTTATTCTTTTGTACAAATAATCTATCCCGTAACGTAGGACTGAAGGGAACAAAGTGTTCTTCTCCCCAATCATAATATTTGACTTCAACACTTTTTCCAGAAGGCTTCAAGAGGTCTATTTCCGTGTAAACACTTTCTTGCCAATGTCTTGTTACGACAATAGGATAAATACCGTATTCCCTTAGATGAGGAACCCAACCATACAATCTATTGGCCCCGGTAAGCGTGCAAGGAGGATAAAAATAAGTAAGAAAAACAACGGGCTTCTCATGCGGCTTTATTTTGGTCATTTCTTGAAAGGAAATCTGGTTAATTTCTTAATTCTTCTTCTCAGATGAACAATAGAAGGGTAGTCGGTATGCTGCTTTATCGGTAGGTCCATGATCATATCAAATTCCTCCTCGTCCATTCCCCATTTTTTAATAACAAACTGCTTATCTGATGCCACCAATTCCGGATCGGCTATTGGCAAACTAAGTTGTTGGAGGGCGACTTCCTTACTTAACTGACCCGCACAAATAAGGGTGGATAAATGGGACTTTCTTTTGTCAATTCCAAATTTTTTTGGCAGAATATAGGATTGATAAAATCGCGTAAAAACAGATTCATGGTGCTTGCCCCCATAAGGCCTCCATCCTAATTCTTTCTCAATGGTCTCCTGAATTTCACTCTTCTTATATCGAACATAATTTAATATGGGAACAAAACTAACCTTATAAAATCTTTTGGAATAGATATACCTGTAATAATTGAGCAGCGGATAGCTTTTAATAGGAAGATTCCCATAGGCACTATGGATGCCAAGAATATTGGTATGGTCCATTTTAATATGCACCCAAGAATTGGGCAAAACACCTTCCGTTTCAAAGTTTTCGCCAGAAAGAATGTACTGAATACCATATTTTCGAGCTACCCGCTGAAGAATGGCGGCAATGGCATGGTCAGTTAAAACCTCAATATCTACTACGGAGGCTTTGAAGTAGGCCAATTGCAAATCCTTAAACTCATCCCAGTCAATCACATACGTATAAAGGTCAATATCTAAACTACTTAAGGTTTTTTCTATATTCATAATCGCCAGCTCGGAATTCCAGCCATTATCCAAATGAACCGCAAGGGGCCTCAGCCCAAGTTTTTTTGATAAATAGGCCACGTACGTGCTATCCGTGCCACCACTTAGGCCAATAATACAATCATAAGGGGCATCTCTGCCCGTCCATTTAATCTCTTTGACCAGCTTATCCAACACCTCCGGCTTTTGTTCTTCAGAGGGCAAGCCCTTCATGCGGGTATCGTAGGTCCTGCAAATGGAACAAACCCCTTCTTTATCAAAAGTAAGAAAGGGATCGTCTTGAGCATCAAGTAAACATCTGGAGCAACTGGTTTTCATTCTTCACTTTCTTCAAAATAATTAATTAATACGGAGCGAAGTCTCCCATAAAATACAAACATTGAACTTGCCCCTATGCCTTGCACCCCTGACTCCAATGCCTTTTTAATGTCGTCTTTCCCCGAAGCGCCTCCCAATAAAACCAAGGGGACCTGTACGCTATCCCTGACAAGCTCAAAGGTCGAAAAGTCGAGGCCCTGATACGTCCCGTCTCTGTCTATGGAATGTAACACAATTTCACCCACGCCCCAATCCTGTACCCTTTTAATCAGGTCGGATAACTCATGGGATGTTCCGCTCAATTGTCCGCTCATTCCATGGCAGACCCTTTTCCCACTTGGTTCCACGGAGTAATCCAAACTTGCCATCACAGAACTCGCCCCAATGCTGCGAATGGCCTCTTTGACCAATGCTTGGTTTTTGAATAAAGCCGTTGAAAAACAAACTTTTTCATACCCCATTTTTATTAGATAATCCACATCGGTCATGTTCCGGATACCGCCCCCATACGCCAATGGCATAAATGCTTCATTTGCGATTTCCCGCAGGGTTTTCCATTCTGGTCCGGAGCCATCCAAAGAAGCCCTGAAACCTGATATCATTAATTCGTGAACATTTTTTTCGTTAAATACCTTTACTGCATTAAGCGGGTCGCCAACATAAACAGGTTGTTGAAAACGCACTGTTTTATATAAGCCTCCGGAACGTAAGCCCAGCACAGGAATTATACGCGCTTTCATTGACTTATTTTAGATGTAACCAATACTCTCTTGAATAAATTCTTGCCATGGTGCAAGCTTTTTTCCGGGTGAAATTGAAACCCCCATACATTCCCAGATCTCACTGCGGAACAAAACGCCATTCCATGAAAGGAGGTAAACAATACATCCCTGGAATCTTCCGGATCGCAATAGTACGAATGGGTAAAATAAAATTCACCCTCCTCAGTAGATGGCTCCTCATCCTTTGGCATGGTTTTCTCTGCCTGGTTCCACCCCATGTGAGGAATGGTAAAACCCTGTTTTTCAATAGATGACGGAAAGCGCTTCACCGTGCCTTTAATGAATCCTAATCCGGCCTCTCGCCCCTCCTCGCTACGCTCAAATAAGAGTTGCATGCCCAGGCAAATGCCAATCAATTGATTGCCTCTGTTTACATGTTGCTGCAATACCTCAATCAGATTTTTTTGCCGAAGTTTTTGCATGGCCACGTCAAAAGCACCAACCCCCGGTAAAATAATGGTATGGAATAGGTGGATGTCTTCGGCAAAATTTACAACATCTGCTTGAATGCCGGATTTTTTCAGCATTTTTTCAATGGCCCCAACGTTTCCGATACCTATGTTCAAAATGGCTACGCCAGATAAAGGTTTAAAGTCAGGGATTTCACTTAAAAGTACGCCCGAATATTTAGTTATCAGGTCATCGGAACCCTCAAGAAGGTGTTTAAAGCGTTCATAATTAATGTCTTCATTAAATAGGAGATATTGCTTTTTTCTCGCCGCTTCAGAAAATTGCAGGTATTCGTGCGCATTTAGCGATAGGATGGTTTGCAGTTTTTCAATCACTTCCTTTGGGGTGGTTTGATGAAGTAGCCACCCGTTATAGCCATCTTCCAGTAATTCCGGAATACCGCAAACGTTTGGGGCAATGATTGGAATCCCGAGGCTCATGGCCTCCATCATACTTACCGGAATGCCTTCATACAGACTTGTATTTACCAGTACCACCGGATTAATTTCCCTTAGTTTATTAATGACACCGGAAGGAGAAATCCAGCCATGCAAATGTACCGACACTTTCGGGTGGTTTTTTAACTTCTTATGCAGTTTTTTTATAAAATCTTGCTCATAAGAATCGAGCCGTCCCGCGCCAATATGGTGCCATTCCAGCGGCTCGCCATCCCATAGGTACAGGGCATCTACCAAACATTCCAGATTTTTAATGGGGTTAATGGTAGAAAGAGATACTATTTTAATTGGTTTTGGTTTGGTTTGATTGGTATGATATTGAGTGGGGATACCAAGCCTCGAAAGTTTGAACTTTTGCGAGTATTTTAAATTATTAATGATTAAGTGTTTTCTTCCATGTGTTGATATGGTGATGATGGAATCTATATGCTCAAATATAAAATGTCTGAAGGGAAGAAAACCCAAAGAATGCCGCTCGCCATAAAGGTCATGGCCATGGGCGCGTGCTACCCCCCTGGAAATTTTATTCGACTTTCTCCATTTGGCCAATAAAAAGGCGGCTTCATCGCTCCAATAGGAATACCAAACACCTCCTTCATCTTTCAGTTGATTTTTCTTCATTTCCCTTCTGATTCCTTGGTCCATCGTATAGGCCTGGATTAGGTACATGGTCGTGGTTTTCCAAGCCAAAAAGTTAAAAAATAAACCATTGGTTGTAAGGTCATGAAATACGTCTTTGCCATGAAAAAGCCATCCTTTAATGGACCCTAATACCTTGTCCGCAAGGGTTAATCTTTTCCTAATGGGTATTATCTTTATATTTTCCGGGAGCGACTTGTCATAACTTATCTCTTCATACTCAGCAAATTCATGCCTTGTGAACACATAGATGTGGGGGATTTCTTTCGCCAAGTACAACAATTCTCCATGGATGAAAGGCTCCCCTTTTCCATAAGGATAATCTGGAACCAACACAAACAACTGATTTATTTTAAAGGGCATACGATATTTTTGTAGCGCAAATAGTCAAAGTGTTCTTTAGCTTGTCATGATGGTCATGGCTTACCATAAAGCAAGGCAATAAATTCCTTAAAGTTGGTGGTTTCATTAAAATAGGTTTGCTGGATGGCGCAAGAGGCCTGACACATCTCCATATAATCTTGCGTGGGCATTTGGACCAATTTAAGCAAGGCCCGCCCCAAACTTTCCTTATCCTGTATATCTATACAGAAGCCATTTTTCCCTTCAAAAATAATTTCAGGGATGCCGCAAACCTTAGGACCTATAATGGGAATACCCAAACTGGCCAGCTCCATCATGCTCACGGGGATACCTTCAAAATGACTGGTATTTACGAGTACTTTAGGTTTAATCGAACGAACGACCTGTAACACCTGATTTGGTGCCACGAACCCATGCAGGATTACTTTGATTTTCGGATTTTGGGATGATAACTCCCTCATTTGCTTTATGATGCCTTGGCTATATGGCTCTCCTTTCCCTGCGCCAATATGATGCCATTCAAGCTCACAGGCGTGCCAATGCAGCAGGGTTTGGATGATGGTTTCTAAGTTTTTCACAGGTGAAATACCCGAAAGACTGAGGAGCCTCAAGGGTGAGTCTTGAGATATGGGCAAGGGTGTCGTTAATGGAATCCCAAGACGGGACACATGAATTTCTGCCCCTACATTACCATATTTGGAAGATAAATAGGCTTTCCCATGGTTGGATATGGGAACCACTACATCTATATGTTTAAAAATAAATTTGCGGAAAGGGAGGTAATGATTAGGGTGTCTTATTTCATACAAATCTGTATTGTGGGTACGTACAACGGTTCTCTTTATAGTTTTTTCTTTTTTCAGTTTGGCTAAAGTAAGTGACGACTCTATGGCCCAATAACTATACCAAATCCCATGCTGGGCACCCCTTCCTTCGTGTTTTAAATAAGACTTTATTTGATTTTCCAGACCCAAGGCCCTAATTTGGTACATCATGGCCGTTTTTATCGCAAGCCAATTGAGGAGCAACCCACGTTCCTTCAGATCCGTAAATATAGTTCTTGCACTTCGCCATAGGACTGTTAAGATGGTCATGGCTTTCATTTTCTGCGAAAGATGGGTACCCGCCAACACCATTTTCACATTGTGCTGGGGTATCTGAAACAGGGGTGGGTGGTCTGGGACACGACCCAACTGATTAAAGATAATGACCTCATCAAATTGCGTGGCTAAATACTGCAACTCCCGATGAAAAAAGGGTTCCCCGGAAGAGAATGGATAGTCAATGGTGAGGACGAAAAGAACATTTACATGTTTCGACATTTAAAACAATTGATTAAGAGAGATTTATTTTCCTCTTATTCCCAATTTTTTTACATAATGCCATGCATTAGAGAAACCGGGAATTAAACAAAACAGCAAAAACAACTTAGGTTTGCTTTGAGGGTGAAAAGGCTTTAAAAAAATAGAGTACAAGAGGTTTTTGTAGGCCATATATTTATTTCCCTCGTAAAAATAATACTGACCAATGTCGAAATAGCAATCACTCAGTATGGTATTCTTGAATGAATGAGAAAGCTTACCGGATAAAGGATCTTTGAAAAAAAGTCTTAAGCCATGTAATCTTTTTACTCCCGTGTTGTTTTTTTTATTTATTGAATTCCCTTCATGTACTCGGTACCACAGCAATGGCTTTGCAAGGTGTAAAAGAGGGAAATCGTTAAGTATACTAATCCATAAAATAGTATCCTCACCAATCGTAACATTTTCTGGGAAACGATAGATTTTTAAAATATCCTTATGAACACAAGCACGACTTGGAGAAACAGGACAACGATACAACCACTCAGCAATATTTTCAGAAACTTCGGGCACATTTTCGACCAAAGCGGTTTTTCCATCCCAGATACAAAAATTAGATATTACAAGTGCCCTTGGGAAATTTTTTAAATAAAGAAAAAGGTGCAATTCAATTAGATAATTGGCGGCATAGCGGTCATCACTGTCCAGAAAACAAATGTATTGCCCCAAGGCATGGTCAATTCCGTTGTTTCTTGCGGCACTGCGTTCGGCGTTTTGCTGATACACATAGCGAATGCGCGGGTCATCGACACAACGTTTTTTCATGACGATGGCCGTATGATCGGTGGAGCCATCATCCACCACGATACACTCCCAATCCGTAAAGGACTGTCCACACAGCGAATCCAGCGTTTCGGTAAGAAAATCCGCACGGTTGTAAGCGGGAACGATGATGGAGAAGAAGGGCATTTATGTTTTGGTTTTCCTTGTTGGCTATATTTTAATTCATGGCATTTTCAGGTCACACCTGTCCAAAATAATTTTTTTTGACATGAAATTGTTGTCCCTAAGTTAGGGGTGCAAAAAACAAAATATGTCCCACTCAAATGTATCACTTTTATCGCAAGTTTGTGCGCTGATAGACCGGAATGGATTTCAAAAGCTGGTTCACGAGCATCAATCTGACAAGCATTCCAAGGGGTTAGATACATGGACACATTTGATGTCTATGATTTTCTTACAACTCTCCAACGTTACCTCTTTGCGAGATATCAGCAATGGTCTTCGGAGTTCTACTGGCAATTTAAACCACCTAGGGATCCAAAGAGCGCCTTGTAAATCGGCCTTAAGCTACCAGAATCAGCACCGTGATTACCGGGTTTTTGAGACGATGTACTACCAGATTTTAGAACGGCTTGGCGGGAGTTTTTCCCAACAAAGGCTGTATGCCAAAAGATTGAAACGTAAAATCTTTCTTGTGGATGCTACCGTCATTCCCTTTCTCTTGCGTTATTCGACTGGGCTAAGTTCCGAACCACCAAAGGCGCCTTTAAGTTTCATGCAGTGCTGGATTACGACAATGGTCTGCCCAACTATTGCTATCTCTCAGAGGGAAAGATGTCGGATATCACAGCGGCCAAAAAACGCATGTCTTTTCCCGCAGGCTCCGTTGTGGTGGCCGATCGGGGTTACATGAATTTTGAATGGTTGAAGCATTTGGACAGCAGCGGGTCAAATTCGTCGTTCGCATCAAATGCAATGTGAAAATCTAGGTGGAAACCAGCTATGAAACTAACGCCAAGTATCCGCACATCCTATCGGACCAAGACATAAGACTGGTGGGCATTACAGGATTAAAAGACTATCCCAAAACACTACGCTTGGTTCGGGTGTATGATGAGCAAAGCGACCAATACCTGATATTAGCCACCAACGAAATGTCTTGGACAGCAGACGCCATTTCACAATTATATAAGGCTAGATGGGCCATTGAAAGCTTTTTTAAGCACTTAAAGCAGCTTTTCCGTGTCAAAACATTTGTAGGAACCTCGGCTAACGCAGTACGCATACAAATGTGGTGTGCCATGATCGCCATGCTCCTTATCAGTTATTTGAAAAACAAGGCAAAGTACCCCTGGCATCTATCCAATTTGGTTTGCTTTATACGTATCAATTTATTTGCAAAAATAGACTTGTGGTTTTGGCTTAATACCCCATTTTACAAGCCTCAAAAAATCATTCGACCGCCCACTTTATTTTGATGCAGGGGGATTGGTTTTGCAAAATGGGTTTTTTATGGCCGTAAACACCTAACAATCAAATGACATTTTGGGCGATGAAAAACGTTTTGGACAGCTGTGATGAAAAATACAGCCGCATGACCCAAAAAAGCAAATAAAAACAGCTAAGTTGCTTATAGTCAATTGTGGTATTTTATGGCGACGACGTCGCGCACAAAACAGGAAAATTGCTAAGAACCTTAAAAAAACGAATTTACTTACCAAATAGCTTTTTAATAATTTCTTTATTCTTCCAAAACGGAGAGTTCTTAATTTCCTCTAATTCTTGGACTTTATAAGAGTTTTGAAATAAAACAGATTTGACCCTTTCATAAGATTTATTAAGATAAGTGTTGTTAAACTCTAAACTATAAAATTCTTTGGGCGAATCATTTCCCAAAAATAAAACACCGAGTCCATAAGAATGATTAAACGAGAATACATTTTTATGATCTTCTGCAATTTCTGTCCATAATTGTTTAACGCCAAAATTTTCACGTACAACCGTGATGTCATGGAACAAAATTATCCCATTTTTCTTCATTTTTGGAAGCCACTTAGTGTAGTCATTCTTAACTGCCTCATAGGTATGAAGCCCATCAATATGAAGTATATCAATTGAATTATTCTCAAATTGAGAAATTTGATCATCAAAATATCCCCTAATTAAGCTGATGTTTACATTTGCATAATAATTCCGAGCAATTTCCTTAACAAAATCATACATTTTATCACCTTCATATTTACCAGTATTAAGATCCCCTTCCCAGGAGTCAATACCAACAATTTTGCAAATAACATCATTTTTATCCTTCAATGCTTGAGCAAATGTAAACAAGGATGTCCCTTTAAAGGTTCCTAACTCAACAACTAATTTGGGATCAGAGTTCCTTATCAAGTCATATCCAAAAATTTTATGTCCAGACCATGGCAGATGATCGTCAGAAAAGACGGCTTCATAATCAAAAACTGGGTTATAATAGCTCCAAATCATATATTAATTTTTTGGGTTTCGAATTTTCCAAAAATAATCTCTATAAAAAGAGAAAGGCCTTATAGGTTTGTTAAGGATCATTTTAATCATGTAGAAAAGAAAAAAAAAGTGAATTCTCTTCTCTGCATAAGCAATTGATAGATATTCATAAGCTACGTAATTTTTGTTAAAGTAATTTTTCAGATCATTGGGGACTCTTTTTTTTAATTCGTTATTTATTATAATCCAATCTTTATATCGCTGTGGAGAAGAAAATTGAGCAGAGTGTGTAGTAGAAGATTCATGTTGACGCCACGCCAGAGTTTGTATTGGGATGAATCCAATATCTCCATTCAAAGCACGTAGATAATGAAGTATGGTATCCCACTGCCTTACTTTAAAGAAAAAATCTGGATAAATTCTAGGTTCAGCACTTTTCCGAAACATAATTGAATTGTTCAGTGGGTTAAAGAAATTCTCTACAAAGAAGTTTAGATTAAAAATCAGTGGGACATCTAATTCGACATTCTTAATGATTTCCCCATCTTTATCAACTAAACAGCCATTAGTGAAGCACCATGCTACGTTTTCGTTATGCTCTAAAAACTCTACTTGCCTTTTGCATTTTTCCTTATCTATCCAGAAGTCATCGGCTTCTAATAATGCTATGAAAACACCACGAGATTTTTTTATTAAAAATTCATAATTATTGTGTAGTCCAATATTATTAGTGTGTTTATAATATTTAATATTTTGTGGAAACCTTTTTATCCAACCTTCAACAATTATCTCGGTATTATCCGATGAATCATCATCACCTATGAGTAGCTCCCAGGTCTCCGGTAAATCTTGTGAAACTACCGATTGGATGGCCTCAGAAATATATAGGCCCTGATTGAATGCCATCATTATAATGGAAAGTTTCATTTAAACTTTGAGGTAAGGGGTTTATAGAAAACTAAAAATAAGTATTAAACCTTCGTATTTCCAAAATTATCGGACACTGATAAAAAACACAGCCAAAATACAACAATAAAGTCGAAAAATTAATTTAATATACCCTTTTATAAAGTGCTATATCAGAGGAATCGTTGACCGATCCGAAATTAGCTGCAAGAGTCCATTTTGTGCTATCATTAATGACCGATTTCCTGAACATAGAAATTACAAAACTAGAAATTTCATTGTGAGTATTCTTGTTGGGAGAAGGCAAAGAGATATACTTGACACATTGAATATCGATTTGCTGGCTGTAGTAATTAAAGATTTTTTCTGGATCGAGGGATCTATCAATATCATAAAAATTCCAATCAGTAAAATAAAACATAAGATCATTATTTGCCATATATCCCTTTTTACGGTAAAGGTAAACATCAATTGGTATTTCAAGCATTGCACTGTGAAGTAGGAAAAATCTGTCACTTGGAATCATTTTCTCAAGCAAATAATCAGCCAATTTCAAATTTGTTTTGCGATAAACATTGGAAGAAGGTTCTACTCGAACTAAGTAAAAGAAGTTGCAAAAGATGAATGCAGCCAGCGAAAATGAGAGTATTTGAGATGCACATGGAAGTTCCCAAAACAATTTTTTCAAAAAATAGGAGAAAAATACAAGAAAAGCAAATAGATAAAAGATTGAATATACATGAGGCTGATTGGTGGCTTTGAGTACTAAAAACAAAAAAATAAATAATACAGTGAAAGGATACATTAACCATAACAAAGAAAAATCATTGTCACGAAACTTGTCATTAGCCCTAAAAGTCGCAATAGTCAAACCAATCAAAAAAAGTAAGATAACAAAAGGTAGGCCTAATTGCTTAGTAAAACTTTTAAAGAGGGAATAAAAAGATGTAAAATAATCAACATATTGATAATCTGCTGGCTTAGCATAATAATCCAGGAAGAATTGAAAATGTAAAATACCATATACGCTCCAAACCATTATAAAGAAAGAGGCATAAGTTAAGAAATAAAAAACCTTGATTTTCGAGTAATTACCATTTAAAAATTTGAACATAGGGATTAATAAAGGAAAAAAAATTAGTGCTGTATAAACAAAAAAATTATATCGAGAAAAAACGGCAAGCGATATTAGTAAAGGTATTAGGTATAAATAATTAAATCCAATGTTTCGGTAAATTATCAACCATAAAAACAAATAAGCAGAAAACAAGCTTAAACCAGAACTTAAATCTGGAACATAGCTAGAAAGACCCAGTAAGGCATTATAAAATAATGGAATTTGAGAAACGAGTACCAATAAGAGCCAAACGCCTGCTGGCCTTAAATACAATGAAAACCATTTAAATAATGCAAAGTTAAAGAAAAATAAAGCGATGAAAGAACGCACAATAATATTAAATCCAGAATTCAACCAAAAAGGATTCACGAGGCACGTCAGAGCAGTAAAACCACCACTGACAGGATTGCCTACCAATTCATAATAGGCTTGATTACATCGTTCAATAAAAGAGTAGTTTTGTTTAAAAGATAAGAATCTTAAAATCTGCTTTTTTTCATACATTACCCCATCAAACTCTGGCAAATTCGTTTCCAAATAACTTGCGGAAATAATCGATGAAATCCAAACAACACAAAAGCTCAAGCAAAAAAGCAGAACTAAATGAAAAAATGGTTTAGGGCGCAATTTCATATTCACAAGTCTAAGATTTCTTTAATCAGAAATTCAGCTTCAGACACTGTTTCACCATTATATTAGGCTATATGGGCTATTGAAAGCTTTTTTAAACACTTAAAGCAGTTTTTCCGTGTCAAAACATGTGTGGGAATCATGGCTAATTCAGTACGCATAAAAATGTGGTGTGCCATGATTTCCATGCTCCTTATCAGTTATTAAAAAAAACAAGGCAAAGCACCCCTGGCATGTATTTAATTTGGTTTGTTTTATACGCATCAATTTATTTGCAAAAATTGACTTGTGGTTTGGGCTTAATGCTCCATTTTACAGGCCTCAAAAAATCATTCGACCGCCCACTTTATTTTGATGCAGAGGGGTTGGTTTTGCAAGATGGGTTATTACAGCTGTAAACGCCTAACAATCAAATGCTATTTTGCGCGATGAAAAACGTTTTGAACAGCCGTGTTGCAAAATAGAATTTCTTGAGCGTAAACGCTAAAAATCAGATGCTATTTTTGGAGTTGAAAAACGTTTTTGACAGGTTTTATTTTTTAACCTCTTTCACAACATTCAAAAATTTTATTGGTAACATGACTAATATCCGCCTGACTCAAATCATAATACATTGGCAGGCGTATCAAGGAATTGGAATAAAAATCTGTCATTGGCAATCTCCTCCCATCGTGTTTTCCTTCATAAAAGGTACTCGTGTGTAAACTGATATAATGAAAAACGGCAAGTATATTATTTGATTTCAAATTATTAATAAGTTGAGTCCGCTGTTCTAAATCTTTACAAACTAAATAAAACATGTGGAAATTATTAGAAGCAAAATCAGGAATACATGGTAATCCAATGTTATTATTTTCAGCCCATGATTTCAGGCCCTGATAATAGGTAGTCCAAATTTCTTTTCGGCGGATTTGAATATCTTCTAAGTTCTCTAATTGCGCCCACAAAAAGGCTGCAATTATTTCTGAGGGCAAGAAAGAACTTCCAACATCCACCCAACCGTATTTATCAACTTCTCCTCTAAAAAAAGAGGACCGGTTTGTTCCTTTTTCCCAAATAATCTCAGCTCGTTTTGCAAACTGCATATCGTTGATCGCTAGCAAACCTCCTTCACCAGAAATGATGTTTTTGGTTTCATGAAACGAGAAAGCAGCCAAATGACCAATACTCCCTAAAGCACATTTTACCCCATTCCTACCTGTATAATAACTATCTATGGCTTGCGCAGCATCCTCTATTACAAAAAGACCATGCTTTTTGGCTATGTCCATGATGATATCCATATCACAAGCCACACCAGCATAATGAACAGGTATGATAGCTTTTGTTTTAGGGGTTATTAACGCTTCAATGGACGCCTCATCAATACCTGGATGGTCTTTTCTGCTATCAACAAATACCAATTTCGCCCCTCTTAACACAAAGGCATTGGCGGTACTTACAAAGGTATAAGACGGCATTATTACCTCATCACCGGGTTGAATATCTATCAAAATGGCAGCCATTTCTAAGGCATCCGTACAAGAAGTGGTCAGCAAACATTTGCCAAAACCGTAGGTTTTTTCAAACCATTTTTGGCATTTTTGAGTGTATATACCATTTCCCGATAGTTTGCCCGTATGTACTGCGTCGTAAATGTAATGCGCTTCCTTACCCGTGAGGTGAGGTTTGTTGAAAGGAATATTCATTATGTGAATCTTAATCTAAAATTAACTAACTCCATTTTTTGACCATTTTCATCAAAAAAATCTTTTACACCTAGCAACCCACTACCACATACAATAATGAAAGTATCATTTTTTTTAAATAACACCTTACCTGGCTTTCTATTTTCGATAAAAACATCTTCTAAGAGAATTGAATCCTTGACATACAATTTAATATTATTCCAAGTCGTATAAGCACCTTTATATGGATAACCCACTGCGTCAATAAATCTTTTAATATATTCCGCTGAATTATTCCAATCGATTACATAATCAGCCTCATCTCTCCAAAGACTATAAGTTGCCAATAATTCATCCTGAGGTTCCGAATGTATAATACCTGCCTTTAATTTATAAATTAAATCATTTATAGCCTCTCCATAAAGAAAACTAACTTGTTCAATTGCAACCTTTATTTTTATAGGATAATTAATTTTAATTTTTTTTTGAATGATTATCTCTCCTATATCGTAATCCTCTGTGCCAAATAGAATTGAAACCCCAACCTCATTATCACCATTTATAAGTGCAGTTACTAGAGGATTAAAACCTCTTAATCGAGGTAATAGAGAATCGTGAAAAACAATCAATTTAGAGTTATCTTTTATTAACCACCTCCACCCTATTGCTATGCTATAATCAGCAATACTTTTTACAATTGTTTTGTTTTGAAGTAAATAGGTAATATTATTGGTCTCACAATATTTTTTAATATCAGTAGAATAATCATTTAAGACATTCTTATCGCTGCCAATTATAACACAATCAATAAGTGATAAAAATTTCAAATTTATTGATTTTAAGGCAAAATAACCTTTTCCCCCTAATAGGTATAGATTTATCATAACCCGTTGTGCGGTTTAAATATCATAATAAAAGAAAAAAGTTGTCCATATTACTGAAAATCAGTGTTTTGATGTAGGATATCAAGCTTACACAAGAATGCACAAGCTAAAAATAAATTACAACAAATTTTGCAAAGATGACAAGCACGTTCCGCCAGCCAAATCATATCATGCAGCGCATAAGGTTTACTATTATGGGTTTAAATTGCAACTCATGGGTAGTAAGCAAAGTATTCCTATTACCGCAGGTATGACTGCGGCTAACGTTCATGATGTCAAATATCTTGGCATGATTGATTTTGATGAACAAATGTATAACTGTGAGTTAGTTGGAAATAAGGGGTATTTATCATTGGGATATCAAACATCCTTATTTAATCAGGCTAAAATAAAACTCGTCACACACCTCCGTAGTAATATGAAAACCGTTATGTCATCTTGGAATGAAAAATATTGCTACACAAGAAAACGTATTGAGACTCTATTTTCTCAGCTAGATGATCAGATGATGAACAATCGTAATTATGCGAAATCACTCGATGGATTATTTTCACGAATCATTTATATACTCTCATTGGTGGCTGTTCTACAATGGATTAATTATAGCAATGGAAAACCCATAAACCATATTAAGCATGCACTCGCATTTTAAACCGCACAACGGATTTGTCATACTGTTGAAAGTTGGATTAAATAAATAGGTCTTTTTTTAACCCCTTCAAATGTTTTACCCACATATAATCCAACTACTCCCAACATTACTAATAGTAGACCTGAGAAGAACCATATAGAAATAACTAAACTTGTGTAGCCTTGCACAGTTACCTCCCCGACAAAATACCTAATTAAAAAAACCAACCCCATTACAAATGCTAAAAGCGATACAATAATACCAAATTTTATCATTAGCCTTATGGGTTTATCTGAATAAGCCAAAATAATGTCTAAAGCTAAATTAAGTAAACGCTTAAAATTATATGATGACTTACCCTCTGATCTTTTTGCATGCTCTATTGGAATGGCCGTTTGATTAAAGCCTACCCATTTGACCATTGTTGGAAAATATCGTATTGATTCACGCATCAAAGTCAAAGATTGTATAACCTTTCGGCTATATATTCCAAAGTTTGCAACACTTTCATCCATCTTGTAACCAGTTAAATAACCTAACATCCTATAGAACATTTTTGAGAAAAATCTTTTAAAAAAGGCATCTTGTCTCTCAATTCTCTGGGCTAAAACAACGTCATAACCCTCATAAGTTTTTTGGTAAAGTTTGTAAATTTCCTCAGGTTGATCTTGTAAGTCACAGTCCATAACCACAACCCAGTCTCCCTTTGCATGATCTAGTCCACACGCTATGGCGTAATGTTGCCCAAAATTTCTACTCAACTTAAAACCTTTAACACGAGGATTTTTCTTTGCTATATCTTCAATTGCTTCCCATGAGTTATCAGGACCACAATCTTCAACCAAGATAATTTCGTAGTTTAAAGTAATCTTTGAAATTGAATGGTCTATTCTTCTAATTAATTCGGGTATAATTTTTTCAGCTCTATAAACAGGGCTCACGATAGAAATATGAGGCTTAAAAGATTTTGAAATCATAATTTTACATTTTTGAAGTGGACACATAATTAATAAGTATCATTTTGTATTGACTAAAGCGGCCAATAAATTAGTTTACTGTGATGCACCATGATGGATATGCTCCTGACCAGCGATTAAAGAGACAAAACACCAGCAGCCTCTATCTAAATTATTTTGAACAAATCAATTTATTTGCAAAAATCAACTTTGGTTCTTGGCACAATACTCTACATAATTTTGATGCCAACTTTGGTTGGGTAAAATGGGGGTTAAAGGCCTTATGTATCAAATAATCAAATGCTAATTTACGATGTAAAACGGTTTTGGACAGATATGATTTTTCATCTTAGATTTATCTTCTCACCTAATTGATGAACATTTACCAAAACATTAGTATTTACTAGATATTCCTTTTCATTGCCATTTATCATCCCCTCTGAAACTAATTTAAAGATTGGGGGATTCGCCGTTTCACAAAATAAGGCATCGTAGTCTATGCTGACGGCATGGGCTAATTTCCAAAATGGAAATGTATATTCTGCGCGCGCATAGGCTTCATTAATAAGTTCTATAACCCTTGCTCCAGTGGGACAAAACATAAGGTTTGATAAACCTGCCCCATGCAGGGAAATAAACCGCTCCGCTTGGCTCATCATGGCAATCTGTTCCCATACGCTCATGTTTTCAAAAAATATCGCTTCAAACCCTTCTTTTTGAAGAAACGGCAAAATTTCTTCTTCGTTTTCCACACAACGCACACCTCGCTTCTTACGCGATAAGTACACATGACGTGGAAATAGGGTTTCAGGATTTATTCTTTTCCAAGCTTCTTGTCGTAGCCGATCAGCCGTTTTCTTAATCAAGGGTGGATAAAAAGAAGCCGTCCAAGGCCTGAGCTCGGGCATATAGAGTTTGTGAGCGAATACATGTGCTCCCTCCGGAATGAAGCGCGGTGTAAAAGAAAAAGCTTCCAAGGTATCCCATACATAGGGAATGTTTTTCCAGCCCTCAGGTACCAATAACACCGCTTTCTTGAGCAAACCTGCCTCTTCGGCCATGATAAGCCGGGGCAAATAAGCATTTACCCAAAACGCATAATTAAACCATTTGGAATGGATGACCACACAGGGATCCTCCACCCTCACGGAGGGCAGGCTATTTCCCCAGCGACAAACTGCATATTCCTCAATGGTTTGGCGCCAGAAAGGATAGTAAAAAGTGTTATCCTCCCTGCCCCGGAGATTAAATGCACAACCAGTAACTAACAGCCCGTTCCTCATCACCAACCCTGAGTGGCTCACAAAGGCATTCTTCAATTCGCGGATATGAGGTACGGGGGCACAATATTCAGCCCTACGCTCCATCAGGGACCTGTATTCCTTTGGGATTTCTTGTGGAACAGGGACCTTTATGTTCAGCCATTTCCTCATTTTTTCCTCATTTTTATCATCCATCTGATGATATCCCCAAAAATGGGTATCGAATACAATAACATCACTGCCAGCGGCTTATTGGTACGGCCGTTGTAGCTTGGGGGACACAACAGGAAAGAGCGCAGGCCCTGACTCCAAACCTCACTGCTTTTTTTTTCCCTGAATGCTTTTATGGCTATATGATACCTACACATGCTGCGCAGCCTGTTCTTTTCCTTTCGGGGCAGTTTAGCCTTCAATTCGGGACGGGCAAAAATCTTCTTTAAATTAGTCAATTCCCGGCCCCATTTGTCAGATGCTCCATGCGTAAAACTATCCGGCGCAGCCACATACACCGTGGTGCGCGCTTTGAGCTGATAAACAGGCACACCCGCAGCTACCATACGAAGAGAAGTATCCATATCCTCGCAGATGGTTACTGCGGGGTCAAATAAATGTTGGCGCATAACATTCTTGTGCACAGCCCAACGTTGAGGATTTACGGTGTAACGCAGAAAATAGGAATAGGAGTCAGTGCTTTCCAAATCTGGGCAATGCCGTTCTGTTCGAACGCCGGATGCCGATTCATCCCAAGCATTGGTGAAAAAGAAGGCCTCGGGTTCTCCTTGAGACGTAATCAAATCATGCAACTGTTGCAAATGTTCGGGCAGGTGATAATCGTCGCTGTCCAAAAAGCAGATGTATTTTCCCGAAGACAACTTTATACCGCGGTTTCGGGAAACACAACGTTCCTGATTCGTATCATTTTTCAGGTAACGAATACGGGTGTCCTGTTGTGCAAAAGAGTACACGAGTTCCGCGGTTTGGTCCACAGAGGCGTCATCTACGATAATCAATTCCCAAGAGGTAAAGGTTTGAGCCAATACGCTTTCCAGCGCCTTTGCCAGGTGATGAGCCCGGTTATAGCTGGGAATGATGAGGGAGAAATAGGGCATGGCTTGTTTGGCCGTTCGGTTGTTGCTATTTTATGGTAATTAGGCAATGGGGCATCAGCCAGAAAGCAAGAGTGAAAGTTTTGATTATTACGTTGCAGCTACTCTTTGGTCTGATAGTAATCGGACGTGCGTTGCATGCTCTGCGGGACTCCAGTTGCTATATTTGAATGTTTTTATGTTCAGTGAGGCTTTTAGGTTCTTTTTTCGATAAACTCCCATTGACAAGCTCAGGGTATCAGAGGGTGAATGTTTTAGGTTGTTTGTCCACCAAGAAAGTGACCTATTTCTGACTTGATTTTTTCTTTGCAGTCATCCCAATTACATGGCAACAACATTTTCGGTTGTGTCTCTTTATCAGCATCTTCAAAACAGGTAAGGCTTTTTAGGACCATAAAAATAGATCCACTATGATACTTTTTTTTGTAAAAATCAAACATTTCTGAAAGTGAGTAGATGGAAAGAAGGAAGTATAGATCAATAAAGTCCTTTTTGAACCTCTTCCTGCAATGGCATTCAACTTCATTGCCGCAATATCTTTGGTGGAAGCCATACGAATTCCATCTACCGTACTTGCTTTTTCCAGGATGGGATAGGAATAATTTACAAAATCTACTTTTATATTGTTAATACTAGTGATTAGAATTTTTGAGGATTTTTTGATCGTAAGCAGTTCTCCTACAGTTGATAACAGATTTAAAATTTCATCCATTTCAAGCCGGGACTCACCAAATAAATCAATATCTACAGAATTCCTATGCCCTATTTGAAGAGCTAATGAAGTACCTCCAACAAGATCAAAATCGTTTAAGGCGCTTATTTTCATTAAGCTATTTAAGAGTTCCAGAAGTTCCTCGCTGACGGTTTGCTTGTGTAACATCTGAATTCTGATTGATCCATATTAAAAAAGAAGGCCAAAAAAGAGAGCGTTGTTTTTTCAAGATTCCGAATGTTGAGCACCGATTTTTTTACCTCATCCGCTCCGTAAAATGTGAGCAAATTTCTCCAGTCAGATAACTGCCCGAATTCAACCACCTTGTATATTAGCTGATCCTTATTTTTTTGCAGGTCAAATATTTCCACATCCATATCCCAAAATAAATAGGGCGAAAATTGATTGATAGGTACTTTGCTTTTCATCTTATTAAAGTTAGGGGATATTATTTTACAGCGTTCGTTGTTCTTCCCTTCGACAAGCTCAGGGTAACACAGGGCGTGTGTTACTTGTTCCTTGTTGCTCGCTCTTGGTTCTTCCCCGATATATTAGGGTCTTAGTTTTCTCTGCATTAGTTGTCATCCTCACGCTAATTCTTGGTCTGGACAGGACTGAAATGTCTTGTCTTTTGGTTCTCCTTGAGCCTTGATCAAATCATGCAGCTATTGGAAATGTTCGGACAGGTGGTAATCGTCGCTGTCCAAAGAGCAGATGTTTTTTCCTTTTGCGGCTTCTATGCCGCAGTTACGGGTGATGCAGCGTTCAGTGTTTGCTTCATTATGAAGCACGACTTTATTGGGTAGCAAATGCTGAAGGGCTATTTCATAGGAAGGGTCTGTGGAGATATCATCTACCGCGATGGTTTCAAAATCGGTGAACGTCTAGTCCATAAACGAATCCCAAGCTCGGGTCAAATACTTTTCACGGTTAAAAGCCGGCATAATTAAAGTAAAACAGGGTGTTTCTGGCATGAATTTTTATAGCGTATCAATTCATTTACCTTCTGACCATAGCGATGGCGTTCCTTCAAAAAATAATTCAGGTTGATTTTAATCCGTCTCCTCTCTTGCCTTTTATTTGCGACAGCCCCGTTGAATGGAAGTTTAATGGCATAAATCAGCGTGTAAATAAGCTCCTTGAGCCAAAAAAACCTTACCGGACCAGTAATATAGCCCTTTGCCACCCTCAAATAAATTCCCCCTAACGGACCATTGGCTTGCATACCTTCCAGTAACCGTTGACGATATTCTTCGGTGAGTCTTTCGGCTGGCACATGATGATAAAATTTTAATTCTTCGGCATACCACACTTCGTATCCCAAAAATCGTAATGCCCAGCAAAGCTCACTGTCTTCACCGCCTGTGGCTAATGATTTTCCGGTTCGCGAAGCAAGAAGAAATTCAAATCCGTTTTCTTTTGCCTTTTGATAGCCTTTCATCCGCACCCACATACCCGCACCATAGACCACATTGCGGGTGGGTCTAACTTCGCCGGTTTTAGGAGCCTGCGGTGCACAGGCATAATAATAGGCATATTCCGAAAACCAATCCGGGATGGGAATTGTGCTTACGGCGATTCCCTGTCCGCCCAAAATTCCGATTTGCGGGTTTTGTTCCATCAATGCATATCCAACATCCAAATAGTCGGAAAAAAACGAGTTATCGTCGTCGCAGGTAATCACATAGTCGTACGCCGCATGAGCAAATCCATTTTCTTGGGCGTTAAGTTTACCCGGTTTGGATTCTTCCAAAATGAGCAACGGAAAAGGATTGCCGAGTATGTTCCATTTTTCGCGTGTAAATTCGGCCGTACCATCCGTAGAGGCATTATCTACCAGAATCAGCTCCACTCCGGGGATTTGGTTCGTTTTTAATTGGGATAAAGCCTCCAGCGTGGCCGGCAGTTTTTCCTTGCCGTTATAGGTAGAAATTAATATGGATATGCCTTGTTTCATTAAACTCAAAATCCATGTTTCAGTTTCCACAAAACAGCCTTGGGAATAAAGGCTACTTTTCCCACCAAAGTTTTTTCGTATTTATTCAGCCTGATGGCCTCTTTTTGCCAAAAGGTTCTCCATTTAACAGTGAATGGAGCTTTACAATATATCCGGTTAAACAGTTCGCGTTTCCTTTTTTCTAGCAGTCCGCTATCTATATCCTTTACCGTTTTGGTATCGGGTAGCATCCTGAAGTTGCCCCAAGTCTGGTCAACGTATTTAATATCTACCATCAGAGACGCTTTTGCAATGAATTCCAAATCCATATTATAATGGTTTTCAACAGAGTAAAAACCAACCTTACCGTGAATGGATTTTTTATAAAAATAAGCCGTAGGATTTACGGGCAAATATTTCCCGCTGAGAATATGCCAGGGCTTGAGTTTTTTAGGACGATTTACATAAATTAATTTACCGTTGCTGTCCCACACATTGCAGTTCCCTACCATAAACTCGGCTGTTTCTCCACTTTTTATCAGTTGAATAATCTGGTTTAGGGTATTGGGTTGGTAATAATCATCCACGTTTAAAAAGCTGATGTATTCACCCTTTGCCATGCGGATGGCTTTGTTCATGGCATCCGATTGTCCCTTGTCTTTTTCGGAAACCCAGCGAGTCTGCGGGTTATTTTTTGCCAGTGATTCTATAATTTCCTTAGTACCGTCCGTGCTGGCTCCGTCTATAATAACCAATTCAGATTCTGCACATTGCTGATCCAGATAATTTTGAATGGCGGCCGCAATAAATTGCCGGTTGTTAAGAACAACCAAAAGAATACTCAGTACAGGATCAGGTTCAGGGTTGTTCACGAAGCCATTGGTATGTTTGTTCATATTCCATAAACATTCGTTTTGCGTCAAACCGTACACAGGCATCTTCCGCAGAAAACTCCGCCAACATGGATTGGTCGTCTTGGGGCAGATTGAAATATCGGATTAACGCATTTAAAAAAGAGGCGGGATTTTGGTAATCTGACACCAGGAAACCGTTCTTTCCCTCGGTGATTATTTCAGGTACCCCCCCCAAGTGTGAAGCAACCACGGGTAAGCCAGACGCTAATGCCTCCAAAACAATAAGCGGATGATTGTCAGCTGCCGTAGGATATAACATAATATCCGAAGCCTTCATTAATTCACACATTTCATGTTCAGAACTTATGTAGCCAATAGGTATATGGTCGTTGGTAAACCGAGAAGTGTCCCCCCCCACGGTAACCAACTTCCACCCTGGGGGCAAGCCGGATTCAAGCAGATTCTTAATTATTTTACCTCCCTTAAATGGGTTTTGTGTGGAAAGCTCGGCAGCATAAAACACCACTTTCCAATCCAAATTCCAACCCAGTTTTTTCCGGTAAGCAGCCTTTTGATTATCCGGCTTAAATACATCCGTATTAATTCCGTTGGGAATAACCTTTACCCTTGAAGCCAATTCCGGGTAGCTGTATCTGACCCTTTCGGCCAACCATCGGGAAGGGGCAATCAATAAGGGCGCTGCCCTGCTTATCCATTTTCTTTTTAGTCTAAGAAGTTCTTTGGTTCTGTCTTTCTTTACGGACGGGTAAATGTTCAGATCGGGACACTCTCCGCAGCCCGTTTTCCAGCCCTCACACTTCATGGAAAAGCCACAATGCCCAGTAAAGATATGCTCATCATGCAAAGTCCAGATAAGCTTTCGGGATTTTGCAAAATAGGGCAACAGGGCATAAGAAAAATACCCCCCGTGAAGGTTGTGAAAGTGTACAATATCACAGTTTTGAAAATGGGAGTCAGTAAATAGGTTTAACGGGGAAATCTTTTCAATATCAAGCCATCCCCCATTTTGCGCGGCATATTCCACATGATGCCAAAAGCGATGTATGTATGTGCGGGGGGGGATTTCAAACACCCAAGATTCAGCCGTCTTTTTTGCATGAACCCACAGTCCTGTGTGTTTTTCCTTTTTCCGAAAATGGTCGGCCAACATAAAGGCCACTTTGGATGCCCCTCCTGAACGGTCATGGGTGTTTATGAATGCAATACCGTCCTCAGAAAAACTCTTGGGAACATGGCTTTGCTGCCATATTTCTATTTCCGTAAGAAAAGGCAAGTAAGGTTCTAAATAATTTAAAAAATGTCTCATTTTGGCTTAATTGCCTCCATAAAAAGAGAATCTGGTTTGCGGGTATAGCCGTTTTCAATATCCAAGCTGTTATATTTTTCCCATTGATTAATCAAGCTTTTATCGGCTGTAGTTTTTTGAACTTGTACAAAACCGATATTTTCAAGCAGATTTTGTAGGGAATACGGATCGTACATCCATAAATGCACTTCACCTTCCGTGCGGAATTTACCTGTCTGAAATTGTTTTTTTTCGCTTTCGCTCTTGCCGTTGCTTCCGCCCAACATAAGTATCAGCTTATGTTTCAACTTATCGGTAAACGAACTGTTTTCAGCCGTTTTAGATACTACTTTTTCTCCCGGTTGAAGGAGTTGGTTGCGAAATGCCACAAATTCATCTCCGATGCGTTGTTGTATGAATTCAGTATTCACTAGATTTTCCTTTTTCCACATTTTAATCATTTCGCCACCACTCTGGTTTCTGGATAATTGATCTATCAATTCAATCACGGCCCACTGATAATTGGCTTTTGTTTTTTCGTCCGGATGGTTTCTGACTTCAGCCAGACATTCCAGATAGGATTTTGTGATACCTTCCAAATCGGGCACCGCAATGCGAATTATACCTGCAGGTTTAAGTATCCTAAAACATTCCGAAATGAAATATTTCCCGCCTTCTTTAGTAAAATGTTCCAATACATGTGAATGATATACAACATCCGTTGAATTGTCATCTAAGGGGATTCCTTGGGTAAGGTCACAGAGGATAACATCCGGACTATTTGAATAGAAATCAAAATTTATCCAATCTTTATGAAAACGACTTCCGCAGCCTAAATTAACATACTTCATTTGAGTTTAGGATTTTGCTGAGATGTAAACAAACAATATTAACGGTGTCATAATCGCCTAAAAACGGATACATGAGTGGTCTTTTGGAATGATATATACCTCTGAAATTAATTGTAAATCCTGCTGAATTTATGTTTAATTCTGAAGATTTTTTAATCCTGAGAATCAGTACCGCCTCTATTACATGCCAATTATGAAGGTTTTGGAACAGTTCTTCATAATTATCATCAACTACACCAACCAAAAAATGTGAACCATGTTCATCGAATGAAATCGATTCCTTTTCGCTGTAAGGGATTTTATTCTCGTTCAAATTAGCTTCCAATAATTCCAAAGAAATTGGATAGAGGGTATCCTTTAATATTATTGCCTTTTCGATGTCGTGACAACGAAATACTTCAGATGCCAAAAGACCGAACTGTTCATTATATAAAAGCAACTTATCGAAGGAATTCTTTTTCGAAAGATGCCATTTTCTAAAAACAACCTCTTTCTCCAATTTTAGCGTCTCACCTGAATAAAACTTCCAAGTTTTTTGATTCCAAATGTAAGAACCTATGGTTTTTTCAGGTTGATATTTCAGGTTTTTCTCATTCTGAAAGTGTTGGGCTGAAGCCGCACTAAGCTTATTCTTCAGCTTTTGCACTAAGGGTGTTTTTTCTTCTTTTACAAAAAAGATGTTTTCAAACAAATGTTGATCTCTCTTCTTGTCCACCTCTACTTTAGAAGGGTGCTTTAACGGTAGAATGGGCAATGTAGTTCTATTACCCAGTACTGAATCTCCCTTGGTATGGGTTCCTTCTTCATCAAATCCTATGTTTGAAACCAAATTTACCGAAGGTGTGATGCAAATTCCATTATTTTTCCAAATGGCATATGTCCACTGATAATCCCAAATGTCTCTCTGTCCAAACTCAACGAGATTAAATTTTTCAATCCAGTATTTTTTAAATGAACGGTTAGAATTTATCTTTTCAATCGTGACAGAATTTTTAAACGCATCATAATCCTGAAGCTGAAAGCTGAAATGTTTCCAAGCTCTGCGCCAGGTAGCCCATCCCCAACAATGTGGAATTTCAGAAAAAAAGTAAGACTCATCAACCCGTTTCGGAAGATCGCTCAATAAATTACCTCCGATGTTCATTACTGCGTCGTTGTTTTTATACTTTTCCAACAATTCGCTGCAGTAGTCAAAAAAGTCACGGTGTGGCATACAATCGTCTTCCAGAATGATACCCTGTTCTTCATGTTCAAAAAACCAGGTAATTCCAGAGGATGGTCCGGGTCCACAACCCATATTTTCATCCATAAACCGGATTTTTACTTCGCAGGGCCAGGTTATAGATTCCAACACCGCCTTACGAGCAGCATCGCACTTTTCAATATCTGTCGGATGGGATGGTCTTGGTCCGTCGGCAGTAATATATAATTTGTCTGGTCTGTAGGCTGAAATGGCCTGCACAACCTCTCTAACCTTTTCCGGCCGATTAAAAATTATTAGAAGTATAGGGGTATTATGATTCAATTAACAAGCTTAGGAAAAGATTAAAAAAAAAATTAAAAGTCAATCCAATTCCAATTAATAGACATGATACCGGGTGGATACTCTGATTTTATTTTAAATCCAAGCCAATACTTAGGGGCAAAAACTTCAGCATTATGATAATTAAGATATGCACCCCACCATGCAAACGTGCTATTTGAAATAATTAGTTTGTCTGCATTGAGTAATACCTGAAAATCATTTATTTCAGAATCTGAAATGTATTCAACTTGCAACAATGATTTAAAGGTATTCTTTGCCAAAGTTATATCATCTGTTAAAATTACCAAACGGTATTTGCCTATATTTTCGATTAAACTCATTGCATGCAAATAATAGTCAATAGGCAAAGTATAATCTGTTCCTCCCCAATTTCTATAATCTGTCCCTCTGTAATGGATAACTAAATTCGGTATATCACTTTCAATTAAAAAATAAAATTTATCATTAAACCTTTTAATATATTTGTTTTTTAAAGTAAATAATTTCTTAATATCATTTTTAAATTCATAAAAATATTGATCAGTTTGGAAAAATCCATGATAAAGAATATTGTCCTCACCTAAATAATTTAAGAAAGAAATGGCTTCACAATTAGAATATTCTGAAATTGATTTTATTCTTTTTTTGTTAATTCTTAAATACCATAGGGATAAAATTTTTTTCAATTGAAATTCAAAAATTCCTAGCTTGAAATAATTGAGCCTATTCTTGAAATGAGTTTCTGTTTCAAGCAGAAAGTAATTTGTTCTAAGTTTTTTACTTAAAGAATAGGCAAAAGCATATTGAAACATTTGGTTTCCTAAGCGGCCTTGAATTTTGACAAAAATCATTTTATCAAAAAATTGAAAATTAGGGCATTATTTATAATTATAAACTTTTTAGCTTTAAACATCAAAATATCTCCATATTCATAATCTGGCTGAAAAATTGACTCAAAATCATTAATTTTAGATAGTTCAAAATATTTAATATGCTTGTTTGTTGATTCATACAAAAGTAGATATTTGTAACCTAAGCTGTTTAGTAATTTTATTATGTTTATTGTCTTAGAGAAATATTTTGGCTCCCATCCCCCAATACCCAATTTTTTTGAAGATCCACCGCCATATTCAAATTCAATAATTTCTGGAAAATATTTTGCTGGAAGTTCACCAAATTGTTTAATAA
This sequence comes from uncultured Candidatus Competibacteraceae bacterium, assembly GCA_964599915.1. GTDB lineage: Bacteria > Bacteroidota > Bacteroidia > CAIKAF01 > CAIKAF01 > CAZRHR01. Next base: position 43,838 of record CAZRHR010000001.1, read on the forward strand.
TATTGTACTCACTCCCCTCTGTGTCCATTTTAATAATTGTAATCCTTTCAATGTTAAATAATTGAATAATATCACTAAGTGTTATCGTTTTAACAATCTTAGCCTGACTTTTATTTGTTACGCCCCACCAATCTCTGTTTATGGATGAGACATCAGGACAATTCGCATTTTCAAAAATTCCAGTATAAATTGTTGTCTCCCCTGTTTCGTCTGTCAAACAGGCTTGCACCAACTCAATTTCATTCTTTCTTATAATTCTAAGTAATCTTTCAGAAGGCAATGGTTCAATTGCAATCGTCTTATAATTATTTTTAGCAAATAACTCACAATAAAAATTGTAAGTACCTACACCTACATCAATTGCATAACCATGCCGTTTCTTGTCGTAAATATGCAGTAACTTAGTTAAGTTTTTTAAAATAGTTTGTTCAACATTCATTGATATATGATTTTAATTCACAATTGTCCAAAATGTTATTAATCGCCCAAAATGTCATTTGATTGTTAGGCGTTTACGGCGGTAAAAAACCATTTTGCAATACCAATCCCCTGCATCAAAATAAAGTGGACGGTCGAATAATGTTTTCAGGTTTGAAAAATGGGGTATTAAGCCAAAACCACAAGTCTATTATTGCAAATAAACTGATGTGTATAAAGCAAACCAAATTGTATAGATGCCAAGGGCACATTGCCTTGTTTTTCAAATAACTGGTAAGGAGCACGGCTATCATGGCACACCACATTTGTTTGCATACTGTGTTAGCCGAGGTTACCACAAACATTTTGACACGGAAAAGCTGCTTTAAGTGCATAAAGAAGCTTTCAAAAGTCCATCTGGCCTTATTTAATTGTGAAATGGTGTTTGCTGTCCAAGACATTTCATTGGTGGCTAAAATGAGATATTGGTCGCTTTGTTCATCACACACCCGAATCAAGCGCAGTATTTGGGGATAGTCTTTTAATCTTGTATTGCCCACCAGTCTTATGTCTTGGTCCGATAAGATGTGCGGATGCTTGGCGTTAGTTTCATAGCTGGTTTCCAACTAGATCTTCGATGTCCCTATTTTTATGACAAAAAAATTATTTTGGACAGGTGTGATTAAAAACACACTGAAAATCTGTTTGCCCAATTAGTAAATTAATTTAACTCCTAACTCAAAAAACCTTTTAATAAAGATAAATGAATACATATATCCATGCAACTTTAAAAAAGCAAAATTCATTTCGCGTAGTTTTTTCTTGTAGCTTCTTGGATCATGAAAGTCACTATTTTTTCCATGTACTTGATAAATACCTGTTAAATCTGGTGTGTAAAAAGCTTGCCCCTTTTTAAGTATTATGTTATAAAGCATCCAGTCTCCGAAAGGAACTTTTAATAAATGATTTTGATAAACTGGAAAATTAAAAATGTTCCTAAAAACAACCGTTAAAGTGAAGGCATAGTTTTCTTTCATGAAATCTGTTAATTCAAAAACTCTTTCCTTTTTATCTCCCAAATTTTGTCTTTGACCATTTATGAGATTTCTTTGCTCTACTGCTGTATAACACATCACATACTCCTGATTCCCCTCCAAAAAATCCACCTGCCTTTGCAGCTTGCAGGGGTCAGTCCAGTAATCATCACCTTCACACAGGGCAATATATTTCCCATTTGCTTGCCCTAATGCCCAGATAAAATTGGGCATCATGCCTTTATTTTGGGTATGCCGGATGTAGCGAATCCAAGAAGCGCGCGGATGAGTAGCCATTATTTCCTGCATTACACCGGCCGTATTATCCGGAGAACAGTCGTCGGCAACAATTAGCTCCACGGGGAAATCACAGTCCTGCATCAGCACCCCTTCTACGGCCTGGCGTATAAAGGCTTCGTGCCCGTAAGTAATCATAACCACGCTCACGGTAGGTTGCTTTAGCTCACTCATCGCGCGGGGACTCCCTTCACTGTTTTTCTGTCTTCAACATTTTGAGTTACCACAGCACCCGCTCCCACACGTGCTTCACAACCTACGCGCACACCAGGCAAAAGGGTTGCATTGGCTCCGATATGGGTATAACTTCCAATATAGCTATTACCTAAAATGGTGGCTCCCGGCGATAATTCTACGAAGTCACCTAATACACTATCGTGTGTAAGTATAGCATTCGAATACATCAGTAGTCCTTTCCCTGTTTTTACTGAACTTGTAATGGTGGTATGCGCCAATATGGTTGCCCCATCACCTAACTCTACACCAAAATGACCAATAGATGCCAGGGGAGAAATTACAGAATGGACTTTACCACCCCATGCTTCGAATAGTACACACATTTGAAGGCGTAGTTTGGGGTTGCCTAAGCCTAAAGCAAAATCGTTTGAGTAATCCTTGAAATATGCCTTTACCTCTGTTTCACTTTTCAGAATAGGAAACTGACCGAAAAGTTGTTGGGGTAAATCAGTTGACACGTTGTCAAAAAACACCAAATTATCTGTACGGCCCAATTCATAGCAAACTTCCAATAATTCTTTGGCAAAGCCTTTAGCACCTACAATAATCATATATAATGCTCAATTGGAGTTGATATTGGTTAACAGCAGCTCATTCACCCACATACAAATCTTTTCAACATGCTGTAGTTCAATATTATGATACAATGGCAAACACAAAATACGTTGGGCTATACTTTCTGAAACGGGAAAGTTTTCTGCATTCACATAAGGCAGGGTATTCAAGCTCGGGTAAAAGTACCTACGCACAAGAACACCCTTCGCTTTTAAATGGCTTTCAGCATGAATCAACAAGTCTTCATTTTCAAAAATAACGGGAAAATAACTGTAATTCCATTCACATTCTTCTCGCATTTTTAAAAGTCCAAGATTAGGTTTAAGTAGCTTCCTATACGTATCCACAGCTTGTTTTCGGCCCTTTAAGATGGTTACCATATATGGCAGCACAGATATACCCATAGCGGCCTGTAATTCACTGATTTTACCGTTAATACCCAAACCGTGAAAAGCCAGAGGCCCATCATGTCCGAAATTGTGGCTGTAATAAATTTGGTGAAAAAGTTCAGGGTCTTTAGAAAATACGGCACCGCCCTCGCCCGTGTGAAAAATTTTGGTCGCATGAAAGCTGCATGTACTGATGTCGCCATACTCGAAGATACTTTTGCCTTTGTATTTCACTCCGAAACAATGAGCTGCATCATAGATGACCTTAATATTGTGTTTATTGGCAATGGCCTCAATGGCCTCCACATGACATGGATTACCAAACACATGCGTAGCCAAAATGCAGGTGGTACATGGGGTTATAGCAGCTTCAATTTTGGTTTCATCAATGGTTAAATATTCGGGGTGTATATCCACAAAGACGGGGGTGCAGTTTTCCCATACGATCGCTGCAGTAGTGGCCACATAACTGAATGGCGTGGTAATGATTTCCCCTCCATTCCCCATTAACTTCAGAGCTACCTGCAATGGAAAGGTACCATTATTGGTAATGAGTATTTTGCTTTCTTGTAAACCGAGGTAATCCGTCAACTTTTGTTCAAGTTCCAGCACAAGTTGTCCCCGATTAGTGAGCCACTGGTTGTCATAGGCGCGCTGCACCTGCACCATATACTCATCTAAGGGTGGAAGGAAAGATTTAGTTACGGGAATCATCTTATTCAAAGTGGAATAGAACGGTCTAAGAATAATAATTCTCCCTTTTCATATGCACCCTGAGCTTGCTTTAAATTATACCATATTTTGGGACGTATAATTATACTTTCGGGATTGCTATTCAAAAATGCAGCCCACCAACTAAACGTACTATTTGCCAAAATTATATTCCTACACTTTGCCATAAGGTGCAACTCTTCAAAATCCTTTAGGCTAAATAAATCATCACAGAACAGAACATTAATTGACAACCCAAAGTTTTCTTTACACCATGCCATATCATTGGAAAATACAATAAACTTAGTTGATGGATCTTGAGATTGTATATAATTAATAGCTTTGTTATAATAATCGAAAGTTAAATTTTTAAATATTATAGTATTTTCCGGGTTTAAATAATCTCCTCTTCTAATGTGTATGGCTGTGTAATTTCCTGATTCTATAAATAAAACAGCATTTTTGTATGCGTCCCTTTTATTTTTTATTTCAAAATCAAGCCTAAGTTTAGGAATCACGTTTTGAAAATAACATGGATAGGCCCAATATCCATTTAAATAAGTGTAATTGCCCACTTTTGTAATATCAATTTTATCCCAAATTGGGTCTATAATTTTTTTGTGTCGAAAATTAAAATATAAACCCTTTGGAAAACTATTCTTATTAAACAGAGAATAGCTAATGTTGAAATTATTCAAATAATTATCAGATTCAAAATCCAAAAAACAAGACTTATCTGAAATGGCTTTAGATAATGCATATTGGAACATTTGATTACCTAAGCCAGCAAATATTTTTATTACAACCATTTAAAAAGACGATAGATGTAAAATTTAATCCTTTTAAACCATGAGAAATGTTTGAAATTTACCCAAAGCTGATCACTAGCAACACCGTCAACGGCATCTTTAATAAGTGTAAAACCTCCTTAGTTAATGAAATGTTCAACTTCATTTTTTAACGGTTGATTTTTGTAGAGTGGGATATTTTCAACCTCCATCCAAACCATTTTAATTTTATTGATATCATTTCCTGCACCCTCTAATACTAAAAGTTCAGCAACCTGAATATCCAAATGCACAAAATCAATCCATTCAATTTTTTCTCCTGTGAGGATATTTGGTAGTTTGATTGTTGAAACCATAATAAAGACTGCAAATTTAAGCCAAAGAAAAATTTCTTTCATTTTGTATAATTCAAACAATGAACTTGACTTGTTTCCATATTACCAGTCAATAACCTATGCGCATTTTCTGGATTCCCTGAGGATAAAAAAACTATGAAAACCCCTTTCTTTAGCAAGAGCTTTTTGTATAATTATAAGGTTTTTTTCATCAAATTTTTTGATGTTTTGATACATGAGAACAATAATTTTTGCTGAAGGTTCAAATGCGTATATCTTGCAATTTTTAAAATATTTAGAACATCTATTGCATCTAATACATTGCAACTGCCTATGTCAAAAATTGTCATATCCTTATGTTTTGAAAAAAAGTAGCTTAGTTCTTTTGCAAACTCAATGAATCATCAATATAATTACCAGCAAAGTCTTTATTCATTCTTTAAGTTGTATTTCTCATGTTATATTATAATTTCTTTCATTTCGTTTTTAAGTACAAAAATGGAGTTAATTGTTGTGTCAGAATGGTGATGATAGCCATTACTAGTAAGTAAATCGATAATATCCATGTTTTTTCTCCACTGATGAGTACCTATTTTTCTTATTGTTTCTACACAAATCACTTTTGGCAAACTCCCCTCATAATCAATAGATTCAAGAATTTTTTGATCATAGCCCTCTACATCTATACTTAAAAAATCTGGAAAAATATTATTGCAATAGTTCATAAGTAATTCTTGAATAGTGATTACATCTATCGAAACGATCCCAATAGTTCCACCATTTATTCTTGCTTCTTCTTCGCTGAATGTGCCCAAAGCAGAATTACTGTTCTGATAAAATTGAAGCGTTCCTTTCTTATCTGAGATGCCGATCTCAAGATTCCTATCTGCTGGTCTGAACTTATTGAAAAGTTCTATTGAAACAGGATTAGGATCAATGTTTATGCCTCTTGAACCTGAAGAATAAAACAAAAAAGTGTTATTTAGTGAGAAAGGGTGATTTGCGCCGATGTCTATGAAGGAAGGCTTATCCAATTGAATTATATTCTTGAAAATGAAACTAACGATGAGGTCCTCTCCGCATTGCGAGTAAGATAATTTCACAAAACTTTCAGATACTTTTGTATCGTTTTTATGCTTCAGTTGGGTTAGAATTTTTTTTATCATTCTTTTCTTTATTTTGAACATGAAAGAATTTGAATTAGTGTAGTTTTAACATATTTAGCATGTCTGAGGAAACGGATTAATAAAAAATCGCATCATATTACCACAACAAGATTTTTAAATATCACTCACGGCTATAGTTAAAATCAACTTGGGGTATTATATAACCACTTCGTTTCCCGTAATAAAAATCCATAAATGATTCATCACATAATTCAAAGTTAAGTATATCCTTTAAATATCCTAAAAGCTCAGTTGATTCCAAATGAAAGTTTAGTTGGACAGCATAAATTCCTGAATTCAATGTTCCGCCGGGTAATAAAAAAGTACAATTAATTCTACCTGGCGCTTCTGTGATCATTGGGGACGGGTTCTCAAAAATAACCTCCTCATTATTCCCTCTAACAATAAGATTTATATAAAAACCATTTAAAATAGAGTGCTCGAATTCAACATTAAATCTTATTGCGTCTGAAGGATTTAACTGGTTGCCATCACTGGAAATGTGCACCCGATGCACCCATAAGCCTTCGCTTAGACGCCCTTCATCTCCCAAGATAACATTGATTTTTCTTGGTTCAGTGTCATCCATGTAAGCACGGATTGCACGGCTTGTTTCATCAATAGTTTTGATATTGCCATTTTTTAAAAACATTACAGAACTGCATAGCGCTTTAATACTCAGTAAATTGTGACTAACAAAAAGCACCGTTCGACCCTCTGATGCACTTACATCCTTCATCTTTCCCAAACACATCTTCTGAAACTCACCATCCCCAACAGCCAATACCTCATCCACAATCAAAATCTCACTTTCCAAATGGGCCGCTACCGCAAAAGCCAATCGCACATACATGCCGCTGCTATAGCGCTTTACCGGCGTGTCAATGTAGCGTTCCACTCCGGCAAAGTCTATGATTTCATCCAGCTTTCTGGTGATCTCATGTTTGCGCATCCCCAAAATGGCACCATTTAAATAAATATTTTCCTTTCCGGTAAGCTCCGGGTGAAATCCTGTACCGACTTCAAGCAGGGAAGCGATGCGACCCTTTACTTTGATGTTTCCGGTCGTAGGGGCCGTTACCTTGGAGAGTATTTTTAATAAAGTGCTTTTCCCTGCGCCATTGCGCCCAATAATACCCAAAACTTCACCTTGTTCCACATCGAAACTTACATCTTGCAACGCCCAAACATAATCGGAAACTCCTTTTTGGGTGCGGTCATTTGTTTCACCAATTTTTTGAAATGGATCTTCTTTTCCCCTCATGGTATGCCACCACCGAAGGACATCGTCACGTAAGGTGCCGCTGCCAACGGTGCCAAGTCGGTATTGTTTAGAAATATTTTGGGCTTGGAGGATTTTCATGAATAGGATTAAAGATAAGTGTGATTTAAAATATGCGTTTGGCTTAATTTATGTTCAGCGTAGTAAGGAACAGAATTTTTCAGGCACATAGTTTATTAAAACAATAAAGATACTTACTATCAATACTTAGACCGTATCCATAAAGGTCTTTTCTGTGCGATTAAAAATCAAAATGCCCACCATCAAAGCAATCGAAGCGAATACTGTACTATATAACAATCCCATGAGGGGCACCTCGCCTGTACCGCCGGTAAATCCAAGCCTGAATGTTTCAATGACTGGCGCGAGGGGATTCAAATATAGGAAGGCCTTATACCTTTCAGGGATTTCAGACATTGGATAAATAACCGGGGTAATGTACATAAGCAGAGAAACCCCAAAGCTGATAAAATAGTTTAGGTCACGGTATTTGGTGGTAAGGGAAGACAAGATAATCCCCAGACCCAATCCGATGCAAGCCATCAAAAGAACCAACAAGGGAAAAAGCAATGCGTAAATGTTCATTGAGGCCATACCTTTGTTGGCATAATACACCCAAAAAACCATGAACATGGCCATTTGAAGGAAAAACTTAAATAAACTAGAAATTACCACAGAAATCGGGGATACCAACCTGGGAAAATATACCTTTCCGAAAATAGCGGCATTCGACACAAAAGTATTGGCTGTACCGGTAAAGCAGCTTTGGAAATAACTCCACAGGGTGGTACCTGCAAGGTAAAATAAAGGTCCAGGGATGCCATCCGTGGGAATTTGGGCAATGTGGGAAAATACAAAGGTAAAGGAGAACACGGTGAATAAAGGACCAAGAAACAGCCATAAAGGACCGAGGATGGTCTGCTTGTATTGAGCCACAAAATCCCTCCTTACAAACAAGGCAATCAAATCTCTGTATCGCCAAACTTCTTTTAAATTCACATCGAATAAAGAACGTTTGGGGGAAATTATTTCTGTCCAACTTGTTTGGTTCATTTTTAAAGGGTCGTATGGAGTGGTTTTATGAAGATTAAAGTGGCATTGGCTTTGCTTGCTAAGTTTCGTTAAAAATAGAAATTAGGGTATCTTAAAATGATTTAAAATAGAGAAAAACTAAACCTGCATATTTAAGCTATGGGGAAGAGGTTTAGCAGATTTCCTACATCACTTATTGATGTTGAAGCTTCTATGGTAAGGCTACAATGAAACCTGCGTGTCATGGCTTCGCCCTCTCAGTCCCATTCATGAGCCAAGCAAAACAAAGCATCGGGCGCGTTGTTGCTACGCTTTCCAAACCAGCAAAGACCCGGCAGCCAGGAGCTGCGTGAAGTCTTCTTCCGGCTTTATGACGAGAAAACGGATTTTACGGCCGATGGCCGCTTCCGCCTTTTCAACCAAATGCAACAAATAGGCCTTGTCCACATGCCCAACTAAGGCCAAGTCGATGATTCCTGAGTCTTTCCCCATGGCATAATCACCGGTTAAGTAGGCAGCTTCCAAGTGACCTAATTTTTGAACTACATCCTCCACAATTTTATCTAAACCCATGTATTTGGCGACCAAACCGGAAATTTCCTTGAACAAAGGATGACTTGTCTGGGCTCGATATTGCACCGTGTTCCCCTGAACCTGCGATGCTAAAATCCCTGCGGAGGTCATCCTGTTTAATTCCAGTCGAATGCCATTGGTACTCTCCCCGAATTCTTCAGCGAGTTCCCGCAGGTATGCCGTAGTGACTGGATTAAGGAAAAACTTAACCAGGAGACGAATTCTCGTTTTGGATGTAATTAACGCCTCAATCATTGAGCAACAAAATTACTCATTTTTTCATGTATCCAATTAAAACCATCCTTTTTTCTTTAGAACCATGGTTAAATTTTACGGGGTAGGATAAAAATGGATTGGGTCATGCGCTGTGAAAGCGTGGCACATGTGCTCATTTTACGATGGCAGGTCTTGGACTCGATTTTAATATCAGATGGCTTGAAGTATCAGGTGTCAAGGGTTTGGATTATAAAAGTTTCTTATTTCATCTGGCTTTTGAAACGTCGCATGGCTGCACACCTTTTGAAATTAATTCTTCTTTGCTCCCTTTGCCGCTGAAAAAAGTAGGTGAGGTCGGGATTTTTTTCTCATTTTTGTGTGCATAACCTGTATGTCTATGTTCGGTAAAAAACTGGCGGCCGTCTTTTTTATTTTAAGCGTCCATTGCATGATGGGATATGGGCAAGTCATTTGGCTTTACTTACCTCACGATGGCGCCATTACGGGAGATCGGGACATGAGTTTTGAATGGCGTAGAAAATCGCCCACCGCGACCTACACCTTAGCACTCTCCACGGACAGTCTTTTTTCCAATCCTTTGTTACTTTCCACCAATGTGCCCAAGGCTAACATAGGAAACTTACTCTATGGACAAACCTATTGGTGGCGGGTCATCGGCTCCGGCGGGGACACTTCGGTGATCCGAAAATTTGAGGTCATGGATATAAAGGCTGCTGGCCCACTTTCCCTTTGGCTAAGGGCGGATAGTGCGGTAACGTTGAATGGCAGTGATTTGGTGAGCGGATGGACCGATTTGAGCGATTCCATGCGCTCAGCGTCACAACTTAGTCCCTTCATCATGCCCAGTTGGGTGAGTACCTCTTTTAACAACCTGCCTGCGGTTCGTTTTGGTAAGAATGGAGGAAGTGGACAACAAACCACCTTGACGATACCACCCTTAGCTTTAAACACGCCCATTTGTGTATTTTCCGTCCACCGAGTTTTAAGCAATAACAATCTCGTTCAGTATCTAATGGCAAATACCTTAGCTGGTATTTTTTTAGGAGGGACAGTTAGTGGCGTAACAAATTCCGGCATTTATAATGATCCTAGTGTATTCGCTGCAACAGGCACAATGTTTCAAAATCTGAACCTTACCACTTGGCGAAAAAACCAAATACGAAGAAATGGAAGCAATTTATCCACCACCGGGAGCATCGGAAATTTATCTGTGAATACGCTTGGGGGAAGACCAGAAATAGCCACCCTCTTCTTCCACGGACTTCTTCCAGAACTTTTGGTGTATAAATCTGCCTTACCTGATTCTACGCGCGATAAAGTCGAGCGATATTTGGTATCGAAATATGCACGTCCGGTTCGGCTTCCTGCCGATACACTGGTCTGCGGTCCGTCCCTAAGCCTTACGCTTCCCGGAGGCACAGAGGAATTTTCGTCCATACTTTGGAGTACTGGGGCCACAGGCACCAGCATTAACATCACCCAAAACGGGACCTATTGGGTTAGAGGAGCCAGCCGGCTGGGTGGATACATCACCACCGACACCATTAGGGTAACAGGCATTCATAGCATTCCCGTTACGTCCATTACAACCCCTCAGCGTTTTATTTGCTATGGAGATACATTAACTAACGTTTATTTAAACGCAAATCCTAATCAACCTTGGTATTGGAGCAATGGATTCACTGGAAATACCTTGGTGATAACCCAACCCGGAACTTATCAAGTTTTTCAACCGCATCCATCTGGATGTATTCTTTCCTCACCTCCATTGCAAGTCATCAATAGGGTAAATGCAGATTTCGTTTTGCCTAATGGCTGTGAAGGCGATACGTTAATGTTCACTGATTTGTCTCAAGACGCCTTGAATGACCCCATCGTATTTTTCAACTGGCAATTTGGCCCGAATGCCATTCCAGATACCACCCATAGAGATACGGTATTTACGGTTTTTAATCAACCCGGCAGTTATCCAATACAACTCATCGCTTATAATTCTCTAGGTTGCCCGGATACCACTGAAAGAATGTTGGTGGTTTCACCAAAACCGGCCCCCCAGTTTTCCATTAATAATGAATGCGTAGGCAACCCTGTCACCTTTACAAATCTTACCGCCATTCCTACGGGTACATCGCTATCTCAAGTCCGCTGGAATTTAGGCAATGGGGTTGTTTCTAATCAAATAGGCCCTACCACTTCCTACGCACAATCCGGCACATATCCTGTGCAACTTCGGGTTAAATTTTCTAATGGCTGCATCGACAGCCTTGAACAAGCCGTCCAAATAAACAAGGATGTTTCGCCTATCTTTTCTCTTCCCAAGGATACTTTTTGTTTTGGTGAACTCATCTATACTGCGGATCAATCTCTCTACAGCAACACGAACCCAGGAACCATTCAATGGCGCATTAATGGTGCCATTGAGGCTTCCGGAATAAATTTTTCCAAACCAGCCGCTCCTGTTGGCAACAACGTTTTACGCATGACCTTGCAGTCTTCAAATGGTTGTGTCGCTGAAACTTCTCGCCATTTTTTTGTACAAGCGCTACCTACCGCACAGATAGCATCCTCCACGCAACTAGCCTTTCCCCCAGCTAACCTTCAGTTTATCAACAACTCATTGGGAGAGTTTGACCAAGTAAGATGGGTCGACCCGTTTGGCATTACCGTGCTCAATCAAGATACGTGCTTCACCACCCTTTCAGATACAGGTCTCTATCAAGTGTTTCTGCATGTACAAGACCGATTTGGTTGTATGGATTCGACCTCGCTCCCCATTCGCATCGTTTTACCGCAGATGAATACAAAACTGTTCAATCTGCAATGTACCGTAAACAACGGATACGTTAGCGCAAATTTTTCCATTAGAAATGAAAGCTTTCAACTTCCCATCCAGGAAATGGAGCTTGCCCTGTTTGTGGACCAAAGTTCAAGGTTTACAGAGGAATGGAAAGGGCAATTAGCCCCAGGTAGCTTACTTGAATATGTGTACAATGCTCAAGTGGAAACCATTGGAAATCCAAACGTTTGCTGTGTTCAGATTCAACGCATCCGTTCTGAATATAACCCTGGGCAGTTTTTAGAACAAGCAGGAGGAACCTATTGTGAAGCCATGACCAATGAATTTATGTTGGTTCGGCCATTTCCCAATCCTACTTCCGGTCCTGTAAGTGTTTTTGTAGTTCTACCTGATTCAGGAGAAGCCACCTGGAGCCTGTCTGCATCATCCGGAACCACCGCAATGGCAGGAAATTGGTCGGGCCAGGCAGGAGTGCACGAACTTAATTTGGACTTGTCCGCCCTCTCTGTAGGCCTATATTTTTTAGAAGTAAGGTTTAAAAACCAAACCGTACATACAAAGATTTTGGTTCATCGCTAAATTATATAGTTTTGACCCATGATTCAATCTTCGTCCACCGAGGCATGGTATGTCTTTTATTGCAAGTCTAGAGCCGAAAAAAAACTGTTTGAAACCTTAAAACTCTTCGGACTTTCGCCATTTCTTCCTTTAATTACGGTAAAAAGACAATGGTCAGACCGGATAAAAAAAGTATCGGTCCCCCTGTTTCCTAATTACATTTTTGTTTTTTGCACGGCCTCACAAGTCCCAAAAATCTTGAGTTTTAATCACGTGGTTGCCCCAGTGAGACAAAATGGACAATGGGCTACATTGAAAAGCCATGAAAAAGTTTATATCGAACAAGTCCTCGCCACTGGCTACCATTTTGAACTTGTTGAAACCAAAATAGCAGAAGGAGATTTAGTGGAAGTTTCAATTGGGGCATTGAAAGGCATTCAAGGACGGGTACTTCACCATCAAGGGCAAATCCGTGTGGTTATTGAGGTAGAAGTTTTAAATAAATCCATGGTGGTCACCGTTCCTTCAAGCCAACTACGCAAACTTTAAGGGATTTATACCTTATCTTCACCCCCGACAATTAAAACCTTTGTTTTTCATGTGCGGAATTGCTGGCACGACCCATCCCACCCAAGCAGCCTCTTTGATTCGGTCCATGACGCAAGCCATGGCCCATCGTGGACCCGATGCAGAAGGCCACTTTGTCCATCCCGAACGTCCACTCGCTTTAGGTCATCGTCGGCTTTCGATCATAGACTTGTCCGAAGCCGGTTCCCAACCTTTTTATAGTGCCTGTGGCCAGTATGTGATGGTATTCAATGGAGAAGTTTTCAATTTTCAAGAAATTGCAACGGAACTTTTGAATGAAAAAAGCCTCACGTTCAGATCCCGCACAGATACCGAAGTTATTTTAGAAGCCTTTGTGCACTGGGGCCCCAACTTTGTCCATAAGCTCAATGGCATGTTCGCCATCGCTATTTACGACGTTCGCGAAGACAAACTCTTTCTCTGGAGAGATCGACTTGGCATCAAGCCCATTTATTTTTACCACCACGGCCGGCATTTTGCTTTCGCCTCTGAACTCGGCTCCCTTAAAGCCGCAGTTCCCTTCTCTACCATCAATCAAGCGGCTGTTTCCTTATATTTTCACCTTGGGTACATTCCGGCACCCCATACCATTTACTCAGAAGCTAAAAAACTTCCCGCCGGACATTGGCTCACTTACGAAAAAGGGCAAATTCAATCGGGTGCATGGTGGCCCATCGAAGAAGTCAGCAACCATGCGTACCAAGGCAGCCTGGAAGAAGCCACCGAGGAACTGGACCAACTTCTTACAGACGCCGTAGCCAAACGACTTGTAGCAGACGTTCCCTTCGGAACGTTTCTCAGTGGTGGCATTGATTCCAGTTTGGTCACCGCTTTGGCGGCCAAACAATACGGCCCGGGCCTAAGAACCTTTTCCATTGCCATGGACCAGCAAACCCATGACGAATCATCCTATGCATTGGCCGTAAGCAAGGCGCTCGGAACCAACCATACTTCTTTCAAAGTAACGGCCAATGATGCCATGGATTTGGTCACCGCCCTTCCAGACATTTACCAAGAACCTTATGCCGACAGCTCGGCCATGCCCACCTTGCTTGTGTCGCAACTCGCAAGGCAACATGTGACCATGGTACTCACCGGAGACGGAGGCGATGAATTGTTCCTTGGTTATGGCGCCTACCGGTGGGCCGAACGATGGAACCAGATGCCTGGATTTTTACGCCAAACAGCCGCCTTCGCCCTCTCCATCGGAAAAGAGCGCCATAAAAGAGCCGCCGATTTGTTGCGAGGCCCCAAAAATGTTTCTACCTATTCGCATATTTTTTCCCAAGAACAATACCTGTTTTCCGACCGCGAATTACCTGCCTTGCTAAACTTTCCGCCACAACTGAACTCCATTTCACCCCTTTTCCCCGAAAGACCACTTTCCCCCGCCGAACAACAAGCTTTTTTCGATTTGCAATATTACCTGCCCGACGATTTATTGGTCAAAGTGGACCGGGCCACCATGCGACATAGTTTGGAAGCCCGCGTACCTATCCTCGATTACCGGGTCGCCACCTTTGCCATGAATCTTCCTCCTCATTTCAAAATGCAGGGAGATATTCAAAAGCATATTTTAAAAAATGTCCTGTACAGATATTTACCCGCCTCCTTGTTCGACCGACCCAAATGGGGTTTTTCCGTTCCACTCGCCACCTGGCTACAAAAAGAACTTGCACCCCTTGTGGACCAATGGGTTGCGCAACCCGAGGCCTACGCCCATGGTTGCCTTCAACATGCCACCGCACTGCAATGGCTAAACCGCTTTAAAGCCGGCGAAACCCGCCTTTACAATAGGATTTGGCTCATCCTTCAGTTTAACCTTTGGTATGCCCGAAACCATGCGTAGCCTATATCTTTCTTACGATGGCATGACCGATCCACTGGGACAATCCCAAGTGCTGCCCTATCTGCAAGGTCTAGCAAAACAAGGCTGGGAAATCACCCTCATCAGTTTTGAAAAACAAGAACGCTTTTCTCAAGAAAAAGCCACCATAGAAGCCCTTACCCAAGCTGCAGGAATCCGCTGGATCCCGCTTCCCTACACCAAAAAGCCCCCCGTTTTATCCACCCTTTGGGACCTTTACAAACTGTTTCAAACCGTAAAAAAGGAACATCGAAACCAGCCTTTTCAATTGGTTCACTGCCGCAGCTACATCACCGCATTTGCCGGATTACACCTGAAAAAAAAACATGGGGTGCCTTTTCTGTTCGATATGCGAGGATTTTATGCAGATGAACGGGTAGAAGGAGGCATTTGGAACCTGAAAAATCCACTCTTCAGCCGCATTTATCAGTATTTTAAATCGGCGGAGCAAAAGTTCCTCACCCAGGCCGATGCCATTGTTTGCCTCACCCACAAAGGAAAGGCAGTGATGAAAGATTTCCCCGGCGTTACGTCCTCTGTTCACGAGAAAATAGCAGTCATCCCATGCTGTACAGACATGGACCATTTTTCCTCACGTCAGGTTCAGCCGGCCATGGTAGAAGCATGGAAAACCAAGCTGGCCTTGCCAACCGGCACTGAGCTCATCGCTTATTTAGGTTCCCTTGGGACGTGGTATCTGGTGGAAGACATGGCGCGCTTTATGGCTGTTGCACACGCTGCGCGCCCCCAATTGGTCTGGTTAATCATCACCCGCGACCAGCCCGATGCACTTTGGCGCGCCGCAGAAAAACACGGCTTACCCAAAGAGGCCATCAGGATTTTTCCGGCCAAGCGAGATGAATTACCAAGCCTGTTGTCATTGGTGAAAGCCTCTTTGTTTTTTATCCAGCCTTCCTTTTCCAAGCAAGCCTCCAGCCCCACCAAGCAAGGAGAACTTATGGCCATGGGGATTCCCGTCATTTGCAACGCAGGCGTAGGCGACTCAGATTTCCTCGTTCAAAAATACCAGTCCGGACTGGTGGTTGAAAAAATGGAAGAGGCAGATTTTCAAAAAGTATTGGAGCACTGGGAAGAACTTTTGCATCCGGATACGGAAGCCATCCGCCGTGGCGCTTACGACTATTTTTCTTTGGAAAAAGGCGTAGCCACTTACGCCGGTCTATATACCTCCCTCACCCAAAAATAGTCCGTGTAGGCCGGAAGTTTGATTTTAGGGCGCCTGCCGCCGTAGGCCTTTTTCCTCCCCAAACATTTCCCAATCTCTAAAGACCCAATAGCCCCAAGGGTACAAGAACGGCGGCACCGCGTGCTCCGCTCAAAGTCCTCACCGCTGGCGCCCCGCCCTTTCAGGCGGCAGGTCGCCAGCCGTTCCGGGCTTCCGCTTCGCCCGCTGGCGCGGGACAGGCGTTCCAGCAGCTCCCCGAATCCCATAAGCCATGTTAGCCTTACCTGCCAAAACACCGGCTAACCAAGGATTTTCCTATCTTTCGAGAAAATACTTCCTATGCATCGTACCTATCTCTTTTCCTCCCTCCTTTTCGTTTTCCTTCTTTCCACCCACCTGCATGCACAGGGCACCCTTCAGTTCAACCGTGTTGTGCTGGTTTCCAACTCCGCAACTGTACCAGCCGGAAAGGTGTGGAAAGTAGAATCCGTTTTATCTACCAGCACCCTTGCTGCCAACAACAACAGTGAGTCTAGTGTAAACACAGTAAGCTTAAACATTGTAGTTAACGGTACCTCAGTCATAGTAGAGCGCTCCAGTGTAGGCATTGGTTCGCAAACCGGAAGCGCAGGTGTTATGCGTGCTTACTGGGGATATGCTTCTGCCGGCGTAACCAAACTGCCTTTTTGGCTTCCGGCCGGAAGTACATTAGCAGCATCCACCAACGCACTGGCGGTGTCCGTGATTGAGTTTAATGTGCTGCCGTAGAGAACCCTGCGGATAAAAAAATTATCTGCTGGTGGATTAAAACAAAATATCATATGTTAATAAAACAACTCAATGATACGTCTATCAAGGAATATCATTATACCGTCACTGTTATTTTCAATCATGCAGCATTTAATTTGAGATGCACCATGTGGTTGAATTAAAAAAATACACCCCCATCCTCCAGCAGCAAACGTAGGATTTTGCCTACCTTTATTTCCACATCGATTACAAACCACCATGACTCGCCTTACGCTAATTTCCCTTTCCGTTTTTTTCCTCCTTGCATGGTCCAACCTCATGTCTGCGCAAGGGACCTTGCAGTTTAACCGTGTACTTATGGTGGGAAATGTGGAACAAACGGTACCCGCGGGCAAAGTTTGGAAAGTGGAATCCATTATCTACAGCAGCGCCCCTACTCCCATCATGGGAGGCAACCAAAACGACCAACTTTTGATTGATGGCAGTGCACTCACGGTGCGGGCTACACGTTCTTCCAATGGTGGTTATAATGCCGTAACGTATGGCGTTTGGGAACAAAAACTTCCCATCTGGTTACCTGCGGCCAGCCGATTACAGACAGGCGCGAATGTGCAGAGCATAAGTGTAATAGAATTCAATATTCTACCTTAAGTCGAAAGACCCAAATTCCCGAAAGAGAGCAGTACGATAATCTAAGGAGATGGTATCTATAAAGCGAACATTGCATAAGTGGTAAAACGCCGCATTTAAGATAATAATCCAAAGCTTAGGTGACTCAGGGTGATCCTAAAAGCTCCATTCTGCAGAGTTTCTCATAGAAAGTTTCTTCCAGCTTACAACCATCTACTTGTTTATATTTAATCCTATTAGCCTAGACCTATGAGGGCCGGATTAACTATTTACCAATAAATTTATTTCCTTAGTAAAATAAATATATTCGTAGGTATTTAAATTTTTACTGCCTTATTGTTTTTCATTCAAGCAACCTAAAACAAGGCCTTGACAACAAAAAAAATTTAAGAGATGTCAAAAAACCTACTTTTTGCGCTTACTGCGTTGATTTGGCTTGGTTGCCAACCCATCATGCTGAAAATGTATGGGATTAAAGATCCCGATGTAGAAAATGAAAAAAGCATCATTAGAACGGCGCTTCGTTACCGATTGGATACCACTCATTTGGTTACGGTAAGCGGTAAAGATTTCCTTGATGTTCTCAACGGACAATCCATACCCGATGGAGCCATCTACGACCGAAATGGACAGTTTATAGAATACAAGGATACGGATTCCTCTTGTAACGCTGGTCTGTTCGGTTTTATTCCGGCCTTAAATCTCACTGACCAATACAGGCAACCCGAGCGGCCAAGTCTGCAAATGGAGCTGGCAAAATATCGAGATTTGAAAGGCAATCCCATTCAACTGACAGAAGAAGCAGATTTTTACCTTCTCATTTATTGGTCAGTCTGGACAGGAAGACTGAACAAGGACCATGTAAAGGTTTGGGAAGATTTGGCAAAGCGCAACACGAAATGTAAAATTAAAGTGATAAAAGTGAACTTAGACCTACAATCTTATTGGGAGGAAAAGGAGCGGGAAAGCATTATTGAGGCCATTCGGAAAAAGGGGAAATAGGGTGACAGAATCAGTGGTCCTTTAATCATTGTTGGACGGAAGATAGGGCACAATCATCCGTGGTTTCGGCTAGGCTCAACCACCGAAGGACTGGAATACCCAAGACAACTCAACCTTTATTTCAGACTACAGCCTCGACATAACAATTCATTCAATTCAACGAGTATTAATACACCCTTATTGAAGGAAAACAGCAACTGAGTCCGAGCGGAGCCGAGGGCTAACTCCCCCACATCGCACGGTCCAAACTCCTATACTGAATCGCCTCTGCCACATGCGCTGCCTGAATGTCTCGCGCACCCTCCATATCTGCAATGGTTCTACTCACTTTCAATATGCGATCATACGCCCTGGCCGACAAGCCTAATTTCTCCATCGCTTTTCCCATCAATTGCTTTCCTGCTGCATCAGGTGTAGCAAAAGTTCTCAGCTGAGCAGGTGTCATCTGCGCATTGATGTGAACCCCAGAAGATGCCGCAAAGCGCTCGGCCTGCACACAACGCACCCGCTCCACCCTTGCACGAACCACTTCTGAACGCTCGCCGATGCGTCCAGATTGGAGTTCGGTAACTGGCACAGGTGCTACTTCAATATGTAAATCGATACGATCCAACAAGGGACCTGACACCCTATTTAGATACTTCTTCACTACTCCAGGCCCACAAGTACAATCTCTATCCGGATTATTATAATGTCCGCAGGGACATGGATTCATAGCAGCCACCAACATAAAACCTGCGGGATAATCTACGGAAAAGCGTGCCCTGGAAATGGTGACCCGCCGGTCTTCAAGAGGCTGCCTTAGAACTTCAAGGACCGTTCGACGGAACTCAGGCAATTCGTCTAAAAACAATACGCCATTATGCGCAAGACTTATTTCACCTGGCTGCGGATGCCCTCCCCCTCCCACCAGCGCCACATCACTTACCGTATGGTGAGGCGCCCGAAATGGCCTTTGCTGCACCAATCCTACTTGCCGACCTAGCTTACCGGCAACAGAATGAATTTTTGTCGTTTCGAGAGCCTCTCTGGTGTTTAATGGGGGCAAAATCCCTGGCAAACGGCGAGCAATCATGGTTTTACCGGAACCAGGAGCGCCAATTAACAAAATATTATGGCCTCCACAGGCCGCGACCTCCATGGCACGACGTACAGATTCCTGTCCGCGGATTTCAGATAAATCCGGACCTTCTATTGCATCCATGGGGGCCAGCGTACCCTCCGGCAATGAGGGGATTTCTCCGGTCTCAAAAAACTGGGTTACCACCGTAAGATGAGAAGCCGAAATCAATGTAATTCCGCTCACTAGCGCTGCTTCACGGGCATTGGCTTCGGGTAAAATAACTCCTTTAAGACCCATTTCCTGCGCCATCATGGTCATGGGAAGTGCACCTCGAATGGGCCGTAAACTGCCATCCAAGGCAAGCTCGCCCATCATCAAATAATCGGATAATCCTTCATGTGGAATTTGACCACTAGCGGCCATAATGCCAATGGCAATAGGTAAATCATACGCTGCACCTTCCTTTCGAATATCTGCCGGAGCCATGTTTACCGTAATTTGTTTCCCAGGACGTTGATATCCATTGTTCAACAAGGCGGCCTCAATCCTACGCTCAGACTCTTTTACTGCATTGTCTGGCAATCCCACCAAAAAATACCGAAGACCCGGGGCGGTATGAACTTCTAAAGTAATGGGTATGGCTTGAACGCCTGTAAGAGCTGCTCCTATACATTGTACCAGCATGCGCTTTTTTTGGCAAAGCTACAACCTCAGAACCCCCAATGTCAATAGAGAAAGTGTGTTAAGCGTAAAACTTTTTTGTAAATGCTGCAAAGGGACCCTGCCGTAATATCAAACGCTTCCACACGGCAAGCAAAAAACCAAGGCCATATCCAAACAATTGAATGTACGCAGCAGGCACTGCCAAAAATCCCACTTTTGCATGGCCATCTGTACGCCAAGCATCAAAGCACACAAGAAGCATAAAAAAAAGGGGAGCCGCCAAAAACCAAAAACACCAAAAAGCTAAAACCATACAAACCAAATGACCTAACACAAAAACAGAGGGTAAAAAATGCACCAATTTCAAGGCCTGAGGATGTATTTTAAATAAATTAATGCGTGCAATGCCACTATTAAAGACCTGTTTGTAAAAAGTCCAAAAACGTGTCCTGCGTTTATGGTACACATAAGCCTCAGGAATTAATCCCATGCGAAACCCACCTGCTTGTATGCGCAAACTCATGTCAATGTCCTCGCCAAAACGCATGGAGGAAAATCCACCTGTAAAGTCAAAAACGGCGCGGCTAAAGCCCATGTTGAAACTGCGTGGAAAAAATTGATCCATTCGCTTTTTCCCACCTCGGATGCCTCCCGTGGTAAAAAAGGAGGTCATGGCATAATTGATGGCACGCTGGAGCAGGGTAAAAGAAGGATGCGCACGGTCAGGACCACCAAAGCAATCCCATTTTTCCTGTAAAATTCCTGCATGAACTTCCTCCAAATACCTTGGTGGAAGAACACAATCTGAATCTAAAAACAAGATAAAATCTCCCTTGGAACGTTCTGCCCCAAAATTTCTTGAAAGCCCTGGCCCGGAATTCGGCTTGGTGAAATAGTGAAGATTGAGTTTTCCTGAAAAAGCGGCTACTTCCTCTTTGCAAGGCAGCGTGGAACCATCTTCCACAAGAATCACTTCAAAATAGGTATAGGTCTGATGAATAAGACTTTCCAACAATTCTCTTACTTCATCAGGCCGGTTGAATACTGGCACCACCAAACTATACAACATGGGAACAAATTAAGCCTTTTTCTTCATTCCCATGGTTAGATTTTTCAAGTTCGGGGTTAAACGGTTACCTGCGCTGTTACAGTCGACACTTTGGGAGGAACAATAAGCACAGGGTGGTCGAAGTGATGTGTCACATATTGCGGAAACACCTCACCCAAAAATCTCCCAAACGGACCTTCAGATTCTGCCATAACCACCATCAAATCGGCTTGAAGCTCCTTCGCCATTTGAATGGTACCGCTTCCCTTGGACTTTAGCGGACGAATCTCCGAACGAACAGGAATATCTCTTTGGGTAAAATACCGCTCTGCCTGGGCAACTATCGCGCGAAGGTGAGTTACAGATTCTTGGTCATGATGCCTTTCCATGCCCAAAATATGTACTTCGGCATGGCTGGCCTCGGCCATCCGAACCGCATATGGAATTTTTTCACGCGAATTAAAATTTTCAATTTCTAAACCCATGAAAATCCTTCTAAACCCTGGCGTGTCTTCAGTAGAACGAATGGCAAGCACGGGCAACGCCGTTTTAATGGCCAGCTTATTAGCTTGGCTATCATGAAAAAGTGCATCCTGCTTTTTATCTCCGAAAGTACCCAAGACCAACATGGATATTTCCGCAGCCTTAGATTTGAGCTCAACGGCTTTCTGAACTTTTCCTTCCATCCATTCATAGCCCACACGCACACCATAAGACCGTAAAAAACTGGCGCCCAAATCTTCCAGCCTTAAGCTAGCAAACCTCCGGAACACTTCCACCGATCGTTGTCCATCCGGAACACCCAGTTGGGTTTCTGAGTAGCGATCGTGAATCAACCACAAACTCAAGTTACAGGACATGCGTCCTGACAAATAAGCCGCATGGTGCGCTGCGGCAATAGCTACGGGAGAAAAGTCAAATGGCACCACGAGGGTTCGGAAAAGTGGAGAAGCTGCCATAACTAAAAGATTTTCTAAAAGATACATATAAAAACCTTTAATCACCAAAACTATTTTGTTAAAACCCCTTACATCTTGTTCATTTTATTCACTAAATTCACTTGCCATGGCCCATTCAGTTTCTCTATATTTGTCAAGCAAAAGTTGGACAAACCGTCCTCTTTTCTTATCGCTCAAATCGAATCCCGGTGGACTATTTACTTTCGCTCAATTCTCCTCAAAGGCAGGCCGTAGAAACCATTGAAGGTCCTATTATGATCATTGCCGGTGCAGGTTCCGGCAAAACCAGGGTCCTTACCTACCGCATCGCCTACATGGTAGAACATGGCATAGACCCTTTTAACATTCTGGCGCTCACCTTCACCAATAAGGCCGCCAGAGAAATGAAAGAGCGGATTTCTAAAGTCATTGGCCCCTCCGAATCTAAAAACTTGTGGATGGGCACCTTCCACTCCGTTTTTGCACGGATTCTGCGCCAAGAAGCAGATAAAATCGGATATCCAAAAAATTTCACCATCTATGATACGGACGATGCCAAAAGCCTCATCAGAAATATTTTAAGTGAAAATGGACTGGACGATAAAATCTATAAAGTCAATACTGTCCTTAATCGTATTTCCAATGCTAAAAACGCTTTAATCACGGCGCAGGCTTACCAAAATGATCCTGATCTCCTTCAAGATGACACCTACGCCAAGCGACCCAAAACAGGAGAAATTTATGCCCAATACACCCACCGGTGTTTTCGCGCAGGCGCCATGGACTTTGATGACCTGCTGCTAAAAACGTATGAACTTTTTTCCAAATTCCCTGAAATCCTTTATAAATACCAGAGCCGATTTCAATTCATCATGGTAGATGAGTTTCAGGATACCAACCACGCCCAATACACCATCATTCGGCAAATGGCCGCCCTGTACCAAAACATCTGCGTGGTAGGTGATGATGCCCAATCTATCTATGCTTTCCGCGGAGCCAATATTCAAAATATTTTGAATTTTGAGCGCGACTATCCGGACCTGAATGTCTTTAAACTCGAACAAAATTATCGGTCTACTCAGCTCATTGTCAATGCGGCCAATGCCATCATTTCCAACAATAAAAAACAGCTTAAAAAAAATGTCTGGACGGCCAATGACCAAGGCGCTCCTCTAAAATTATTCAAAGCCAACTCAGACAACGAGGAAGGGGGATTCGTAGCCCAAACCATTTACGAGCTGCAAATGCAGCACCAAAAGAAAAATACGGATTTTGCCATTCTTTATCGCACCAATGCACAAAGCCGGGCCATTGAAGAAGCGCTCAGAAGAATCAATATCCCCTACAAAATCTATGGCGGCATTTCCTTCTATCAAAGGAAAGAAATCAAAGACATGCTGGCCTATATCCGCATGGTCATCAATCCACAAGATGATGAAGCGCTCCGCAGAATCATCAATTACCCCATCCGTGGTATTGGAAAAGTCACCATTGATAAACTGACTGTCCTGGCCGGAGAGCAAAATACTTCACTCTGGAACATCCTACAATATTTGTCGCAATTCAATCTGCAAGTTAATGCCGGCGTACTGAAAAAACTGGAGGAGTTCACCCTTATGATTCGGGGATTTCAAGAGCGGTTACTTCAAACCCCTGCTTATGATTTGGCCTCTGATCTTGCCAAATCCTCCGGTTTATTGCATGAACTCAATGCCGACAAAACCCCGGAAGGCGTATCTCGGTACGAAAACCTTGTGGAACTTTTAAATGGTATCCGAGAATATCAAGACCGTGAAAAAGATGATGAATCCATCGCTGACATGCCCCCATTAGCTGCTTTTATGCAGGAAGTAGCCTTGCTTACAGATAAAGACGAGGAAGACCCCGAAGACAGCGATAAAGTAAGCCTCATGACCGTTCACTCCTCCAAAGGGTTGGAATATCCCATTGTTTTCATTGTAGGAATGGAAGAAAATCTTTTTCCCTCCATGTTAAGCATTAATTCCAGGGAAGAATTGGAAGAAGAACGACGACTTTTTTATGTGGCAGTCACCCGCGCCATGGAACAAGTCTATCTGAGCTTTGCCACCACTCGGTTTCGCTGGGGACAAATAACCCATGGCGAACCTAGCCGATTTATCACGGAAATTGATCCGGCGTTTCTTGAGCCCATCCAAGCCTCAGCGAGACCCACACCAGAAGCAAAAACAAAACTTGCCCAACAATACCGCATCCCGGCCCATGCTAAACTGAAACATATGCAAACGGCTACTGCCGCTTCATCGAATGTAGATGTAAACGCTTTTTCCATTGGACAAACCGTCATGCATAACCGCTTTGGGAAAGGCGAAATTCTGGATTTAGATGGCCCGGTGGATGGAAAAATGGCCACCATCCGGTTCGAAGCACATGGCGAAAAAAGACTGTTATTAAAATTTGCCAAACTTGAAATCCTTGGGTAACAATAGACACTTTCTGCTTTTATTCCTTTTACTTTTTAGCCTCGATGCCTTAAAAAGTCAAACGCTCACACCGGATTCGCTCGTCCAGGCCATGCTCACAGGAAAAGATAGCATTTGGCTTCCACTTCGCACCCATACCTTCCAAAAAGCGATGAGCCAAGATGTGCTTATCCAAACCATACGGATGTTTTCACCGCCTGCTAAGCCGTTAATGGCAGATACTGGACTTTGTGTATTTAAGGGACATCCAACCCTCTACCGTTTTCATTTATCCAAAACCAATCCAGACCTACACTTTTCCCTTTCACTAAAAATGATGGAAGATTCCATCGCCGGAATATGGATACAGCCGGGAACACCTAAAGTAAGCATCCCACAACGGCCAGCATGGGCACAGACCTTGTCTGAACCTGAAAACATTTGGATTCCATTTGAAAAAGGAGCCTTCGGAGCTTTCCTTTTTCGGCCAAAAAATGAAAGTCTCCAAAAACCTTTGGTCTATCTTCTGGCTGGTTCCGGACCTCAAGATGCATTCAGCACCACAGGGCCAAACCAACCACTAAAAGAACTTGCACAACGTCTTCAATGGCATGGATTTACAGTAATCGTCCATCCCAAAGTCAGTGTTTTTCTACCGGAGTTCTTATCCAAAAATCCTAAAGCCGGACTTCACGAAGAATACCATGCGCCTGCTGAAGCTGTGCTGGCATGGCTAAGTCAAAATGAATTACATAACCTGCCTGTGTTTTTGGTAGGACATTCTCTAGGGGGTGTTATGGCGCCGTGGATAGCAGCCAACCATCCACAGGTCAAAGGAGTCATTGGTTTGGCTGCACCTTCTACCCCACTTTACCATTTGGTTCCGCAACAATTGCGCTTTCTGGCAAAAAAATCCGGCCAATGGAAAAGTCAGGTAGTCCGCCGCCAAATCCAGGATATGGAACGGGATATGACTACGTTTCATCGGACAGGACAATTGGAAAAAAGTCCTCTGGCAGGTGTACCGATTGCTTATTGGGAAAGTGTGAGAAATTTTGCCGTAGAAAAACCCAAACAATTTTCACCAATTCCTCATCTGTTTGTTGGTGGAACCTCAGATTATCAAGTTCCTATAGCAACCATAAAAGACTGGAAAAAATGGATTCCCCAAAGTCAGTTTTTAACCTTTGAAGGAATGGATCATTTGCTGCGCATGTCTTCCTTACCCATGGGTCCAGAAGCGTATAACAGATACTTTCCAATCGACACCCTCATGGCAGATGCCTTGGCGGATTGGATGTTGGGGTCAATAGACCCCTCAATTGATCAACGGAATAAGTGAAATTGGCCCACATCGGACTTTGGTTCTCCTTGACAATTCAAATATTGAACCACTACAAAATACACGCCTTCAGTCATTCCACCGACTAAACCAGCCCCATCCCAACCCTCAAGGAAAGACTCAGAAACAAAAATTTTCATGCCCCAACGGTTATAGATAGACATGCGAAAGCCGTCTAAAGGTGTGGCCAAAATGGGTAAATACACATCATTCACACCATCTGCGTTGGGCGTGAATACGTTGGGTAAAATGGGAGGAACGGTGTTTTCGATACGAATAACTTGTACACTGTCGCGATAGGTTTGGCAGCCTCTGGAAACGGTCAAGAAAAATTTACCGGGTTCATCTGGCTGGGTCACCGGGCTACCGTCCTCCTTCGCCCAAGCCAAAGCTTCCCACTGACTTTGTATTGGGATTAATGGCGGTTCGTTGCACATAAATACGGTATCTGGCAGCACCACCGGAAGGGCTCGGTCTGGTTCTGGGATAAAAGGCAGCATGGAGGTAACCACGTATCCATCTACCGCGGAAAAGTTCAAGGCAGAGGGATTAAACTGAATGGCGTCCTCCAAAGCATCAGGACAAAAAATCCGACCTACCCGATTTCCCCCTGGCATGGCCAAATAAATATGTTGATCGGCAGCCAATTGCAACATCCCTAAACTGCCAGGTTGGGCCATGGTATGCTGAATAACTGTATATGGATTAGACAAAGGATTGGCTTGGGTTAAATCGTAAGCCAAAACCCGACCAGCTGCATCCTTTTGCCCTTCATGGGTTACATAAAGGCGTTCTCCACTGGGTGAAAAACTCGCGGAATAAGGCTGAATACCCACAGAGCCAAGAAGAATGGTGTCTAAAACTCCGGTGGCGGTATCAAAACTAGCCAAGGTAAAATTCTCAAACGAAATGGTAAGAGAGTCTACATTCTCTTTTCCAAGGAAAAGGGTATTTCCAGCCCTGTTGGTGCGGATGGTTCTGTAACGACCTGCTTGTCCTAAACGAGAAAAAACGGTATCCACCACTTGCCCGTTATTCACACGGAGACTGACGAAGCGGTTGGAATTGTGTATATGACCCACCAGCCAATAAGAGTTAAATCCTTTAAGTCGCACCAGTTCAAAGGTTGGTCCAAGCGAATCATAGACCATTTGAGGCACACCAAACACCTGGTCAGAAGGACCACCGGCCATGCGTTGGTGCATCAATTGATAATTGTTCGTAGAAGGTGCCATCCACCAACCGTCGTACACACCAGTTGAATCTCCGAGGGGTGCAAGCACTTTGCTTCGGTAATCCATGGCATGGGCATAAGGAGGATTAGCTCCGTTTAATGCCGCGTAATTCGAAGAAAAAAGACCCGTGGAGGAAAAGATGACATCTAAAGCTCCTGTCTTCAAAGTTGACACATTCGAGCCATTGGCGTGACTTACTTGTGGGAAAAAAGGAGTGGCGGCCGCTTGGTTCCAAGAAATACCTGCCTGCTGACCAAAAGTCCAATTCCAGCTGCTGGGTTGGGCAAAAGCCACATTTGGAAGCCATAAAGCGCATCCGGACAAACAACCTAAAAGGCTGCGTTTAAGCATACTTTGCATGGGAGAAAATAAGATAAAAGCCTATGTCGGTGATTGTATGATTAGGGCTTTAAGCGTTTTATTGAACAACCGACCGCAGCGGTAGTGGAAGGCTCAATGGCTTGTCCTTTCACTAAATTTTGCATCGCCTGCTCCAGAAATCTTTGCTTTACTTGGCTGGCATCGCGATGGCTATCATCTATGGCGCCTTTATAGACCAACGTAAGTTTACTATTAAATAGAAATACATCAGGGGTTTTAGTCGCGCCAAACGCATCTGCCAAGGTGGAATTCGCATCCAACAAATAGGGGAAATCATACTCTTGCTGGCTAGCATATGACTTCATTTCTTCAAAAGAATCTACATCACCGCGCTGTGCCTCGTTAGAATTAATAGCCACCATGCCAATCTCGTTGGCTTTCGCCAATTTAGATAAAAGGCGATAGCGTTCCTGCGTGGCCACCACATAAGGGCAGGTATTACAACTAAAAATCACCAACAGCCCGTTGGTCTTTTTAAGTTGCTGAAGGGGCAACATTTTTCCTGAAACATCTTTGAGTTTTACCTCGCCCATGGGTAGCGCATCTCCAATAGACAAAGAAGTGGTGCGACGAAAACTAAAACCCAATAGGGCCAAAGAGGTCAATAGAACTGCGAAAGATATTTTCCGATGCATAGGCCTATTTTTTCTGAAAAAAAGTTTACCTTAATTTAGAACGTAAGGGAGTGAAAATGGTTTCAACGGGTGATGAATTAATAAAGAATATCTACCCGGTATTGCAAGCCTGCCCCCGGCCGAGCTTCTGCAAGAGCAATCCAAACTGAGCAGCCGGGATTTCCCCAACCTTTTCCTTTTTGATGAAGTAAGTAGGCGTGGCCTGTCACCAATTCTCTTCTGGACAAAGTCCACCGCTCATCCAAACAGGTATTTAAGGCGCCAATCATGGCATCGAACTGGGGTTTCACTTGCGGCTTGGCTTCTACCGGTCCAAAGCCAAACATGTACACCATTTTACGAAGGTTTCCTGCCATATTTTCTTTTTGCGGGGGGGCGTCAAAAAAACGAGACACCGTGTCAGGATTGCCGGCCTCAATCCGCGCCATTAAATACATTAATTTTTCGCAGGGATAAGTATTATAGGCTGCTGCGTGGGTTTCATTGAAACGCTTTTGCGCTTGGGTAAGCACCTCGGTGGCGTTGCGTACAGCGGTATTCATTTCCACCACAGTTTGATACACCTCCTGCTGACTTTGGGGCAGTTGATTCACCTGCGTTTGTACGGGTGGGAATTTGAACATCTTTCCTGAAATCTTTTTCAATCTAGGCACCACTTGCCATTCCATGGCAGTAAAAAACTGCCGCATAGAAGCGGTCATCGTGGAGTCCACCGGTCCTTTCGCATCTTTTCCGCGATAAGGCGTAAGACGCTTTACTTCAGGCAAAGCCAATTCAAATTGTTGAATACATTCAAGAACCACTTTTTCCTGTTCCTGTTCGGAGGCCTGGCCAAACATGGTAAAAAGCTGGTTTAGCTGGCGAATCACTTGGTCGCCATACCGGTTGACCATGCGGGCATGATCATAGGGATGATCTCCGAAAACCAACGTTTTTTGGGCGTGTAGGCTGCTACCTACCAACCATAGCATACATAACCATTTTACCATGGTACCAAGGTACAATTTTTATCGGGAACCATAAGAAAACAGCCCTATCCATGAACAAAAACAGGGTTTTGGGTTTATGTTTGCCAAAATCTTTGTCACGTGCGTTCGCTTGTTACCTTCTTCTTCTTGATGCTCAGCTTTCCCATCCTTTTTTCCCAAGGCATTATACGTGGAAAAATTGTAGATGAAAACACCAATGAACCTGTACCCGGTGCTACTGTTTTGGTGGAAGGCAGCAGTAATGGAGGAGCTGCAAACCTAGATGGCCTTTTTGAAATTCAAAATGTCGCCAATGGTTTCCAAAACCTACGGGTGAGCGCGGTGGGTTTTGAAACCCGGATTATCAGAGATATTCAGGTAAACAACCAAACCCCAGCCAACATCACCATTGCCCTTTTGCCCTTGGTGAACCAACTTGAAGGCATTGATGTTCGGCCTTCCCCATTCAACCGGACGGATGACAC
The DNA here is from genome assembly GCA_964599915.1 of uncultured Candidatus Competibacteraceae bacterium. Taxonomy (GTDB): domain Bacteria; phylum Bacteroidota; class Bacteroidia; order CAIKAF01; family CAIKAF01; genus CAZRHR01. The sequence goes on from CAZRHR010000001.1 coordinate 73,468, forward strand.
CCCACTTTCTCTGCGAACCATTGGTATTGCCGAAATTGAAAGAAATCCCGGTGGAAACCGCGATATTTCTAATGTATTGCGTTCTTTCCCTGGCGTAGGCTCTACACCCGCTTTTCGCAACGACATCATCATCCGTGGAGGCGCACCGAATGAAAACCGGTTTTTCTTGGATGGTGTAGAAGTGCCTGTGATCAATCACTTTCAAACGCAAGGGGCATCTGGAGGACCTGTTGGGATCATCAATGTAAACCTGATTCGGGAAGTAGATTTTATTTCCGGTGCTTTTCCCGCCAATCGCGGAAACACCATGAGCTCAGTGTTGGAGTTTAAGCAGGTCGAGGGCAACAAGGACCGTTGGCAATTTAGAGGAACGGTGGGAAGTTCAGACGCGGGTTTTAAGGCAGATGGCCCCATTGGGAAAAAGTCTACCCTGATAGCTTCCGTACGCGCTTCATATCTTCAATTCCTCTTCGCCGCGCTTAAATTGCCGTTTTTACCCACCTATTATGATGCACAATTCAAGTATGCTTTCCGTCCGGACGACAAAAGCGAGCTTATCATCCTTGGTTTAGGAGCCATTGATTTGTTTTCCTTGAATACCAAAGCAAACGAAACAGAAGAACAACGTTATCAATTGGGTGTGCTTCCGGTGAATCAACAATGGAATTATACCATTGGAGCAACTTACCGACGCTTTACCAAAGGTGGAACCCACTTATGGGTGCTTTCCAGAAATATGCTCAACAATGAGGCCGTGAAGTATGCCAATAACATAGAAACGCCCCAAAACCTTATCTTGGATTTCCGCTCTCAAGAAGCCGAAAACCGGTTTCGTTATGAATTTTCTACCCAACGCAAAAAATGGCGGATTTCTGGTGGGGTCAATGCCGAGTATGCACGCTTTACCAACCGAACCTTCAACCGTGTGAATACCCTTGCCGGTATCGACACCATCGACTTCAATAACCAGTTAAATTTGTTTATCGGAGGGTATTTCGGACAAATCAGTCGGAAATTTTTCAAGGATAAATTGTCCTTAAGCGCCGGTTTTCGTTTGGACCATAACAGCTACAACGCTAGCATGGCCAACCCGTTCAACCAGTTTTCACCGAGGTTTTCTGCCTCTTGGAATTTTCACAAAAACTTTTTCCTGAATGGTTCTATCGGTCGCTATTACCAGCGTCCAGCCTATACCCTCATGGGATTTTCAGACCCTGCCGGCAATTATGTGAATCAACAACGTTTAACCTACATTCGTTCCGACCATTATACCGCCGGCTTAGAATGGGCACCAGGGCCCAACACTCGATTTACCGTAGAAGGTTTTTGGAAACAATACGCCAATTATCCTTTTTCCCTTCGTGATTCTGTAAGTTTAGCCAACTTGGGGGCTGATTTCGGCGTAGTAGGAAATGTGGAAGCCACCAGTGCAGTAGGAGGAAGGGCACGAGGTATTGAATTTCTGGCCCAACAAAAATTGTTTAAAGGATTTTATGGTATTCTGGCCTACACGTTTGTGCGAAGTGAATTTCAAAATTTACAAGGAACCTACATTCCTTCTGCATGGGATAGCCGCCACATCATCACCCTAACGACGGGTTATAAAATCGGTCGCAACTGGGAAATTGGGGCACGTTGGCGTTTTGTGGATGGTTTACCTTTTACGCCCTATGACACCCTCACCAGCACCATTAAAGAGGTATGGGACATTACCCAACAAGGAGTGAACGACGCATCGGCAACCAACACGCAAAGAATTTCAGCTTTTCACCAGTTGGATTTACGTGTGGATAAAGTTTGGTACTTTAAAAAGTGGTCTTTCAACCTTTATCTGGACATTCAGAATGTCTATGGGTTCAAGTCGGAAGGACGGCCTTTCCTTACGGTGGAAACGGACGAAAATGGACAACCTGTGACAAATCCAGCCGATCCAGACCGTTATGTTCCTAGGTTCATCAGGAATACAGCAGGAACCACCTTACCCACCATTGGGATTATTGTGGATTTCTAAACTTCCTCTCAAAAACGTAAACCTACACCCAAGACCAATTGGCGGGTGGAATGGTTTACACTTTGCCCACCAATGGTTTCCATGCGATGGTTGAGTCCCGGCTCAAAGCGCACATCGAGTCGAAGTTTGAAAATATCGGCGCCAATGCCCGCGTGCCAGCCAAAAGTGGTCGCAGCGAAATCGGAGGTAGCGTCTGCTGAACCATTGCGCACATCGAAAAGGTAACTCATGGAAGGTCCACCTTGAATACGAAGGACAGAAAACAGACGAATACCCATAGAAAGGTGACCATCTAGACGGGTAAACGTATAATCTTTGAAAGCAAACTCCTGTGCGCCGGGAGGGCGGGCGACAATACTTCCTTCGTTGCGGGTAAAACCTAATTCAGGCTGGGCGAAAAAAGACAACACCCGAATCCGAAAATGGCCTACGATTTGTCCTCCAGCATTCCAATTGCCTGAACCATATTGGGTTCCGGGCGCAGGCGTATTGGCGGTCACGTCTGCCATGTCTAAATCTGTCCATGTAAGTCCACCGCGAATACCTGCTTCAACGGAAACGGGCGATTGAGCTTTCATGCTTGTAACCAAAGCTAGTCCGCAAAAAACGAGGATACAAAAACGTTTCATATACAATGAATTTGTGTGCAAGGTACAAGCATTATGCCATATCTTGATGAGCAGCCCTTTCCAAACGATCCCTCATGGCCTTCCACACCTCTCCTTCCGGGGGCCATTCAAAATAAATTCCCTCCAGCCCGGCCTCATCCAAAACCCGCATGGCATGGTACAATTGCCTGGCGCAAACAAAAGGATTCAAGTCTTCGGATAAAAAGACATGCGAAGTAAATTGTCTCCCATACGAAGAAGGACGCATGCCTAAAAAACCATGATTTTCCGCAGATACTCCGGGAAAAAATGGTTTAAAAGGAGTGCGTGGGGCATAATGACTTAATAGCATACCCGGCGCCTTTGGTGAAGAAGAGGATGGTTGAATCAATGGGAGATAGCCAAGTACTTCTGCAAGGTCCGTGGCAGAGATCATTCCGGACCGAAGAATCACCGCCTTGTTTTCCGCGTCAAAACCCACGATGGTAGATTCCAGTCCAATGTCGCAAGAACCACCATCCAGGATGTAGGGAATTTTATCACCCAGCTGGGCTTGCACGTGGGCTGCAGAGGTGGGAGAAATGTAGCCGAAAGGATTGGCAGAAGGAGCGGCCAAAGGAAAAGGAAGTTGGTCTAAAAGCGATTGCACCAAGGGATGCTTGGGCACACGAAGGCCCACCGTAGTTAAGCCACTGGTAACAGCCGCAGGGATGGCGTCCGTTTTGGGTAAAACCAAAGTGAGCGGTCCGGGCCAAAAGGCCTGTGCAAGATCAAAAGCGATTTGCGGCACGTCTTGGGCAAACTCAAACACCTTTTCTGCGGTGCTTCCATGGACAATAAGTGGGTCAAAATCCGGGCGTTGTTTGATGTCGAAAATCCGGTGTACCGCTTCTGCATGGAGTGCATTGGCCGCTAATCCATAAACCGTTTCGGTGGGAATAGCCACGCATTGCCCCTGCTTCAAAAGTTGCGCAGCCAAAGCTAAGTCTGTTCCAATGGTGGCCATAGGGCGACAAAATTAACGGAAAAATTGGAGCTAAAGAGGTGTTTTGGTAAAGGACAGAAACAGCCGGCATCCATTGCCTTGGGGTTGAAACAACATGAAAAGCAAGGCCGATTTAGTTCGGGCATCTCAAGGGTGGCTGCGCCAGGGACGGAACAGAAACCCCGCAAAGTTTTTTCCTTAGGGTCACCCGGAAGGCAAAGGCCGAAGCATGAAGCCGTTGCTTTCCTTGGGTGCCCTTGGAAAAAACTGCGGAGTTGGCGGAACGGCCCGGTGCCGCCGTAACAGGCAACCCTATTTATCGGAAGCCGGCGGCAGGCGCCATGTAAGAAATATGGAAAATAATTTTAAAATATGATGTTTTTTGAAACCTTTTAATTGAAGGATGCGTAGAGGTAAAAGGTTTAAACAATGATCTCATGCGTCAATTAAAAATCGCCAAACAAGTTACCAACCGCGACACGGCCTCTCTGGACAAGTATCTTCAGGAAATTGGTCGGGTAGAGCTTATCACTCCGGATCAGGAGGTTGAATTGGCGCGCAGAATCAAGGAAGGCGACCAGGTGGCGATGGAAAAATTGGTAAAAGCTAATTTGCGTTTTGTTGTTTCCGTTTCGAAACAATATCAAAATCAAGGATTAAGCCTACCGGATTTAATTAATGAAGGTAATTTGGGTTTAATAAAAGCCGCACAACGGTTCGATGAAACCAGAGGATTTAAGTTTATTTCGTATGCCGTCTGGTGGATTCGTCAATCCATATTGCAAGCTTTGGCAGAACAGGCGCGGATTGTGCGTTTGCCGTTGAATAAAATTGGGTCCATCAATAAGATTAATCGGGCATTTTCGGAATTGGAGCAACGGTTCGAGCGTGAACCCAGTGCCGATGAAATTGCAGAAACGTTGGAAATGAATCCCAACGAAGTCAAAGAATCAATGGCAAATTCAGGGCGGCATGTGTCCATGGATGCGCCCTTACAGGAAGGTGAAGAAGGCGATATGTACGATGTGCTGCGCAGCGGAGATAGTCCTTCGCCGGACATGGTGCTTTTGCATGAATCGCTTCGGAACGAAATTGAAAGGAGTTTATCTACCCTCACGCCACGCGAAGCGGATGTGGTTCGTTTGTTTTTTGGTCTCAATGGCCAAACAGCGCTTTCGCTGGAAGAGATTGCGGAAAAATTTGATTTGACCAGGGAACGTGTAAGGCAAATCAAAGAAAAAGCCATCCGCCGGTTGAAGCAAACGGCAAGGAGTCGGCAATTGAAGGCCTATTTGGGTTAAATTAAAGCCCGAAGGATTCTCGCATATAGGAGGCGCGAATCTATCCATTAAAATAGCTATTCGATGAAAGTCTTATTTTACAGACTTTCCATCCAGCAGATTGTTCAAGGGAGTTGTCCACCGGTATGCCATTGGTGTACTTCTGTGATGGCTGAAATATACCATGCATACCATTGAGGTGCAGCCGCTTTTGCACGTTGGTGTAGGCCGTCTCCGGCCCATTGATCGATGGCCTCTTTGGAATCCCAATAGGAAATAAAAATACCGCGGTTTCCGTTGTACACCGATTCATAGCCAAGATATCCAGGAATATGGGCGACTGCTTTGAGTGTGGCTTCGTCCATTTCCGCATAGCCCCGAAGTTGGTCTGTTCTTTCCAAAGAAAAAATGACGGCCCACTTCGGGGTTTGGGGAAGGTGTTTCCAGTGCACCATGAATTACATTGGTTTTTTGGCTACGAGCGTTAAAATGGTAGCCAGTGCTACCGTTTCGCCCGTTTGGTCATAGACCTCTACCCGCCATTTCACAATGCCTCTCGGGGTGTCTTCAGGCGTTTTTTGTTCTTGCGCAATTTTCTCTTTTACCGTTAGGCGCACTCCGATGGTGGTACCCACGTAGACCGGCTTGGTAAAACGACATTCATCCAAGCCATAATTGGCGAGCACGGGCCCCTTTTTAGGATCTACGAACAAACCGGCCGCGGCTGAAAGGATGAAATACCCGTGAGCTACGCGACTTTCGAAAAGTGTACCTTCCAAGGATGTCACGTCCATGTGGGCATAGAAATTATCACCGGAAATGTTGGCAAAATTTACAATGTCCGTTTCTGTAACCGTTCTTTTATGGGTTTCGAGGGTCTCCCCTATTTCCAATTCTTCAAAGTATTTGCGGAATGGGTGAATGCGGTCCTCGGAAGGTTTGGCTCCCGGCTGATAGACCTGGGTAATACGTGTGAGGGTGGTGGGAGAACCTTGAATGGCGGTGCGTTGCATGTAGTGCATCACGCCACGGATTCCTCCCATTTCTTCTCCGCCACCGGCTCTACCCGGACCGCCGTGCACCAAATGTGGCATGGGGGAACCATGCCCTGTACTTTCTGCAGCGCAATCTCGGTTATTCACCAACAAACGGCCGTGCATACAAGCGGCGCCCAGCACCACATCGGTCACGAAAGCATCGTCATAGGACACGATGGATCCCACCAAACTTCCACCGCCAAGGTTGGCGATGCGGATGGCTTCATCCACATCTTTGTAAGGAAGCAAGGTAGAGATAGGGCCAAAAGCTTCGATTTGGTGTGGAGCCAAGGAATGCAAAGGTTGGTCGCAGCGCAAGAGCATGGAAGGCATGAAAGCGCCTTTTTCTTTGTTACCACCCACGATATCAAATTCTTCCGGATGTCCAAAAACGACTTGTGTGCCTTGTAGGAGTTGTTGAAGTGCGGATTTCACATCACGTACTTGGTCTCTTCCGGCCAGTGGGCCCATGCGTACCCCTTCTACGGAGGGATCGCCAAGCACAGCGCCTTTAAGTCGTTTGGATAAAGCGTCGGTTACGGCTTCCACAAGATTTTCCGGTACAATGGTTCTGCGGATGGCGGTACATTTTTGTCCGGCTTTCACCGTCATTTCACGTGCCACATCTTTGATGAACAAGTCAAATTCCGGGGTACCCGGTGCGGCATCGGGACCAAGAATGCAACAATTCAAAGAATCGGCTTCCATATTGAAACGTACAGAATTGCGGACAATGGCAGGATGGGCTCGGAGTTTAAAACCGGTGGAGGCTGAACCGGTGAGGGTAACTACATCTTGAGATTGAACAAAGTCCAGCATATTTCCGGCGGAGCCACAAATCAATTGTAAAGTTCCTTCGGGCAAAATGCCGGATGCGATGATGTCACGTACGACCCTTTCTGTGAGGTAAGAGGTCAGGGTGGCCGGTTTCACGATGGCAGGCACACCCGCCAACAAGTTCACCGCGATTTTTTCCAGCATGCCCCATACCGGAAAGTTGAAGGCATTGATGTGAATGGCAACACCTTGGAGTGGTGTACAGATATGGTGACCAATGAAAGTTCCTGATTTGGAAAGCATTTCAGGTTGGCCATCCACATAAAAGGAAGTATCCGGAAGTTCACGACGGCCTTTGGAAGCGTACACAAAGAGGTTGCCAATGCCCCCATCGATGTCAATCCATGAATCTGCTTTGGTGGCGCCGGTAAAAGCCGAAATACGATAATATTCCGCTTTTCTTTCGCTGAGGAAAAGGGCGAGTGCTTTGAGCATCCGTGCGCGTTCATGGAAAGTCATTTTGCGAAGTGCCGGTCCCCCGACTGTGCGGCCATAATGGAGGATGCTTTCGAAATCAAGCCCATCGGCAGAAGCAATGGCTACCGGTTCGCCATGTACGGCATGATACAGCATGGTACCGTCTCCGGCGCCGGGTTGCCAGCGACCCATTACATAATTTTCTAGTCTCCACAAGGAAGTTGCAGTTGCAGTCATAAATTTTGAAATCAATTAAGACAACCAGGCTGAGAACAACCGGTTGATCATGGTATTTTCAGTGGGATCAAGGAATTGGTCTGTGCGAACCATTTGAATGGCTTGCAGGATAAACGCTTTACGCTGGTCGCGGTTGGAATGCAGGTAAAATTGTTCGGCAGCCCGATCAAAGTACTCTAGGGTATCCGGCTCTTTTAGGCGTTCGATCTCCAAATCAATGAAGGTCAATTCCAGCACGTCGCCGAGTTCTTTTCGGGTAAATTCGCTTAACTTTTGTTTTTCCGCAGCAGATATGGTACCATCTGCCTGCGCCAGTAGCTTAAGCATCTTGTAAGCAGCTAGATGCTGCAATTTATCAGACTCTCCCATGGGCATTTGGTTTGCACCGGAAATATACGGCTTTCCCAAAGATAAGCGGGGTGAAAAGCCATAAAATTGTTGAAAAGGATGTACCTGCGAAAAAGAAGAGAAAGATTAAATCTAAGGGTGCATGCATGGATGGGATTGTCCAAGGCAAATTCATTTTTGCAACTTTATTGCATTTTATAAAAAACAGGTATCTTTGTCGGGTAAAAAATTAAAGCCCATGTCGACTGCCAAAATACCCGTTACTGTTTTGAGTGGATTTTTAGGTTCAGGAAAAACCACGCTGCTGCATCATATCCTTCAAAACAAGGAAGGCTTAAAAATGGCAGTTATTGTAAATGACATGAGCGAAATCAACGTAGATGCACAATGGATAGACCGAAGCGACACCCTTTCTCGGACTGAAGAGCGACTGGTAGAAATGAGCAACGGTTGTATATGTTGTACCCTAAGAGAAGACTTAATGCAAGAGGTGGCCAAATTGGCCAAAGAAGGACGGTTCGATGGCATTGTGATTGAGAGTTCAGGCATCAGTGAGCCCTTGCCAGTGGCACAAACCTTTGCTTTTCAGGGAGAAGATGGATTTGATTTGACCCAAATAAGCTATATCGATTCCATGATTACGGTGGTTGATAGCCTTCAGTTTTTCAAAGATTTCGGGACAGATGAGCGGTTGAAAGATCGTGAACTCACCCACATAGAGGGCGATCACCGAAGCATTGTCCAGTTGCTCACAGATCAAGTTGAATTTGCAGATTTTATCCTCCTTAACAAAGTAGATTTGGTAGATGAGGGCACACTTGGTCTTCTACAAAGGGCCATAAGCGCCCTGAATCCTAAGGCCAAAATAATGCAGGCCAGTTTTGGAAAAGTACCTTTAAAGGAATTGTTATTTACGCGCAGGTTCCAAATGGAGAGCGCTCAGCAAACAGAAGCATGGAAAAAGGAATGGGAAAAAGAGGACCATCCCTCCGAAATGGAAACGTATGGCATCCAAACCTTTAGTTTCCGGCGACAAGTTCCATTTCATCCACAACGTTGGTGGGAATATTTGAACTATGCATATCCAAGTCAAATGCTACGTGCCAAAGGCATATTTTGGTTGGCTTCCCGTCCTGAGGATGCGCTATTCTTCTCCCAAGCCGGCGGTTCTTTGCGTCTAGAACGCGCGGGAACATGGGTGGCCGGTTTGCCACCGGAGGAACAAGCAATGTGGGGAGAAACCTCTCCACAAGATCCAGATGACCAGCCCCATCTTTTATGGGGAGACCGTTGGAATGAATTGATTTTTATAGGACAGGATGTGGATAAAGACCAAATGATACAAGCACTTGAGTCGTGCCTCCTTACGCAAGAAGAAATTCAGCATTGGGAAAAGGAAGGTTGGGAAGCGGACCCCTTCCCCAGCCCTATTTAAAGCGTTGTAAACCAGCTTTAAATCATCAAAATAAATTATTTTATATGACTGATTAAAAGATTTTTAGATATATTTTTTTAGACTCTTCTAATTTTCCTTTTACCTTTGCCTAAATGAAAAAATATCTTGTTTTATTCTTTTGCCTAGGCTTCACCATAGCTTTCCATGGTCAGGGGGTGACAAGAACTTTATCTGAAATCGAACTTATTGGTCGTGATACGGCAGCCCCACCTCCTGTGCCCACCATGCAATACACAGTGGAGGAATTGAGGCGAACAGGCGCAACGGATGTAGCGACCATGTTTCAGCGGATTCCGGGCATGGGCGTACAACTGACTTGCGGCGTATGCCATACGGCAGATATTCGCTTACGCGGAACGGAAGGCCCACATACATTATTATCCATTGCGGGCATTCCCGTATTTGGCCCCTTAGCCTCGGTATATGGCTGGATGGGGATCCCGGCCGGAATGATAGAAAAGATTGAAGTTACCAGTGGTCCACAGCGCGTAATTTATGGGCCCGGCGGCATGGGTGGTATGGTGGATATTTTGCCCAAAGTAGGCGAACCCAAAGAACCGCTTGGGATTACATGGACAGGAGACGCCAACGGCCGAGCCACCCTTGATGTTTTTACCTCAGGAACTTTGGGGAAACAAACTTCTCATCTTACCGGAATGCAGTTAGATGGCGGATTTATGAGTAAAGACCGGAACAAAGATGGGTATCATGACTATCCACATTTGGCGCGTTTTGGGGCCTTCACGCATATTTTGAAACAAGCCAAGGGGCATGATTTCCGGATGGTGGGAAGAATTTTTGGAGAGGAAAGATGGGCTGGACAGCGTGGATTCGTGCCAAAGGACCGAGGCACCATGGCCTTATATGGAGAGTGGGCGCAGACCCTGCGAGCAGAATGGCTCATGTCCGTCGAAAAGAAAAACTGGCGTATTCGGGGTGGAAGCAGTTTCCATTATCAGGATGCATGGTATGGACTTACACGCTACACGGCCGTGCAGCCTGTTGTTTTTGCGCAGACCGACTGGCAGGTTCGCATTGGGAAACATCACCGGATTCGACCCGGGCTGTCTTTGCAGTATCAAGGCTATGATGATCATACACCCGCCACTTCACTGGGACTTACCCATGCATTACTGGCAGGTCCTTATGTAGAATACCAAACCCAGCTGGTGCCAAAGTTGGATTTGATTGCCGGGTTCCGTTTGGATGGAGACCCGAATCATGGTTGGATTCCCACGCCAAGGTTACATGCGAAATATCAAATTCATCCTCAACACGCATTACAATTTGGAGGTGGTTCCGCATTTCGGGTAGTGAGTCTATTTACGGAGGACCATGCGGCGCTTTCCGGATTTAGAACCGTTGTCATACCCAGCACCCTTAACCCAGAGCGGTCATGGTCGGCGGTATTGCGTTATACAGGTCAAATTAAACTGAGCAAAGGATGGCTAACCTTGACAGCTGAAGGATTTTACCATCGTTTCAGCAATCGAATTTTACCGGATTATGATACCGATCCCAACCTTATTATTTATGTAAATGACACGACAGGCGTGCGTCTTGCCGGTGGCTTAGTGGGCGGAAGTGTACAATGGGGAAAATGGCAAGGCATGGCAAGTGCCCAATATGTAAACGCACGCAGGGACCAACAAATAGCCGAGGGTGCGCTTTATCATACCCCTGCATGGCAAGGTGATGTGCGCCTTTCCAGAACGCTTTTCAAAGGAAAACTTTGGGTCGAATGGTCCACTCGGTGGGTCGGGCCCATGCGGCTTCCTCTACAAGCGTTGGATCCAAGACCCAGATATTCGCCATGGTTTGCCTTAAGTGATGTGGCTTTTCGCTGGAAAATAGGAGAAACACTATCTGTAGGTGGTGGCGTACGTAACCTATTTGATTATGTCCCCCCTAGCCCACTCACACGAGGTCATGACCCTTTTGATTTGGATGCCGAAAACCCCACAGACAATCCCTTGGGATTAACCTTTGATGCTGGATACACTTGGGCACCCCTGATGGGCATTACGCCATTCATCAGCCTGAGTTTCACACCGGCCAAAAAATAGCTTTTCCTCTCAAGAGGGGTATCGCAAACTCAAGAAAAGGGTTACACCAATTTCACTTCATGGATGGCATGGACAGGAATCACCGTCCCTCCTTTCAGTGCGATGTTTTTTTCGGTAGCGTGCCAAACCGTTGTTTCAACCGCCTTAGTACCTTGGGTTGTCTCGAAGGTAATTCTAACTTTCCCTTTATAGCCATTGCCTAAAACCATAGCTTGTAAAAGTGCATTTTCCCTGGCTTTTTTAAGCGCAGCATCTTGCAAAACATCGTTTGTAACAAAGGAAAAACCTGCTACTTCTTCTTTAGTGATAATCGCAACGGTGGATGTCATAGTGAAGCCTTTTCTTAAATTTACGAGAAAAGATCGGGCTTCACAAATTTTTCAACACACGTTAAGAAACCAAGGTCCCCACGGGCTCACCGGCCAACAAGCGTTTTAAACTACCTTGCTGATGAATATTGAAAACAATAATGGGTAATTGATTTTCCTTACAAAGGGTGAAAGCCGTCATATCCATAACGGATAGGCCTTTGGCATAGACTTCATCAAAAGATACTTTATCGTAGCGAACTGCCTCAGGATTTTTTTCCGGGTCTGCGGTATAAATGCCATCTACACGGGTTCCTTTCAGAATAACATCTGCTTCAATCTCAATGGCGCGAAGTGAGGCCGCTGTATCGGTAGTGAAATAGGGATTGCCTGTACCGGCGCCAAAAATGACCACACGGCCTTTTTCCAAGTGCCGAATGGCGCGTCTACGGATAAATGGCTCACCAATTTCTTTCATTTCGATGGCACTTTGCAAACGGGTGTGTACGCCTTCATTTTCGAGGGCTGCTTGAAGGGCCATGGCATTAATGACGGTGGCAAGCATTCCCATATAGTCACCTTGTACCCGGTCAAAGCCACCTTGCACGGCATTGATGCCACGAAAAATATTTCCTCCACCAATCACGATGGCCACTTGTACACCGGACGCCACCACTTCCTTAATTTCTTTGGCATAATGCGAAAGCATATCCGGGGCAATTCCAAACTGGCGGTCACCCATAAGGGATTCGCCACTAAGTTTTAATAGTATCCTTTTAAATTGCATACGAAAAGGTAAAAAAAAATGGAGAAGGTAACTTCTCCATTATAGGTTTTAACTTCCTAAAGCATACCGTCGGAAGCCGGTAGCCGTTAAATTTTTGTCTGCTTTTTGCAAATATTGCAAAACAGTAAGTTTGTTATCTTTAATGAACTCTTGGTTCAATAAGGTACTTTCTTTGAAGAATTTTTCGAGCTTGCCTTTGGCAATCATCTCAATTTTATCTTCAGGCTTACCTTCGTTACGAAGTACTTCTTTAGCGATTTCAATTTCTTTCTCAATCACGTCCGAAGGCACATCGTTTTTGTCGAGGGCTACGGGTGCCATAGCGGCAGCCTGCATGGCTACATCTTTAGCGATGGAAACCACATCAGCAATTTGGTTGTTGCTTAAAGCCACGAGGGTAGCTACGCGGTTACCGGGGTGATTGTAAGCAAAAACGAACGAACCTTTAATCAGTTGGCAGCTGCCAATTTCGATTTTCTCCCCGATTTTACCCACCATGTCGGTGATTTGATCTTGGATTGGGCGACCATTGAGGATTTGTTGTCCAAGGGCTTCTGGCGAATCGCAACACTGTGCTAAGGCCATGTTTGATATGGCGGTAGCAAAGTCTACGAATTCTTGGTTTTTGGCCACGAAGTCTGTTTCACAGTTTAAGGCAACTAATACACCACAGTCGCTGGCATCGTTGACCAAGGCCAACACATAGCCTTCAGAGGCAGAACGATCACTGCGATTTGCCGCAACTTTCTGTCCTTTTTTCCGGAGGATTTCAACTGCCTTTTCGAAGTCACCTTCGGCTTCAGTGAGTGCTTTTTTGCAATCCATCATACCAGCGCCGGTTTGCTGGCGAAGTTTGTTTACTTCTGAAGCGCTAATTTTTACGTTATTCTCCACGGTATGGCTTATTCTTCAGTGTTAGCTTCGGTAGAAACAGCAGCTTCATCTTCTTTCTTTTCAGAAGCTTTTTCTGTTTTGCGTTCGCGGGTACCTTCGTTAATGGCAGCACAAACTACATCGAGGATGAGGGATACGCTATCGGAAGCATCATCATTGGCAGGGATAGCGAAATCCACTTCATTCGGGTTGGAATTGGTATCCACGATACCGAATGTAGGAATGTTAAGCCTTTTGGCTTCAGCCACTGCAATATGTTCTCTTTTAATATCCACAATAAAGAGTGCCGCAGGAAGACGGTTCAGGTCAGCAATCGGTCCAAAGTCTTTTTCTAATTTAGCTTTGGTCCTAGAGATAACGAGACGTTCTTTTTTGGACATGGTTTGTACGGTACCATCTTTCATCATACCATCCAATTGCGTCATTTTTTTGACGGTTTTGCGAATGGTCACGAAATTGGTAAGCATACCACCCGGCCAGCGTTCGGTGATGAAAGGCATGTTTACGCTGGTAGCCTTTTCAGCGATGATGTCCTTGGCTTGCTTTTTGGTGCCAACGAAAAGAATTTTCTTTCCGGAGCGTGCAATGGCCTGGAGGCGATTACAGGCATCCTCTAATTTCACGACTGTTTTGTTTAAGTCGATGATGTGGATACCATTTTTCTCCATAAAAATATAGGGAGCCATCTGGGGATTCCATTTTCTGCGAAGGTGGCCGAAGTGCACACCGGCATCCAGAAGCTGCTGAACTGAAACTTTAGACATATACGATAAGTACCGGGTTTGGAAAATCGATTAACGTTTGGAGAATTGGAAGCGACGACGGGCTTTTTTCTGTCCGAATTTTTTACGCTCCACCATTCTTGGGTCACGGGTAAGCAAACCGTTTTCCCGAAGCACTGGGCGATAATTTTCGTCCATGGTTATTAGTGCTTTGGAAATGGCCAGACGAATAGCTTCAGCTTGTCCGTTGATGCCACCGCCATCTACGTTTACTTTCAGGTCGAAAGTAGCTGGATCTTGGTTGGTCAGCAAGAAAGACTGAACAATTTTGTATTGTAGAATAGGTGTAGGGAAATACACTTTATAGTCGCGGTTGTTCACGAGAATTTGCCCTGAACCACTTTTAAGGTAAATACGGGCTACCGAGGTTTTACGCCGGCCGGAGGTATTGATTACTTCCATGATTATTTGATATCGTTAAGATTCAGAGCTACGGGATTTTGGGCATCATGTTCATGAGCAGACCCGGCATATACACGTAGGTTGCGGAACAATGCACGACCTAATTTATTCTTAGGTAACATGCCACGTACTGCTTCTTCTACGGCAAAATAGGGCTTCTTCAACATTTGCTGCTTGTAAGTCAGCTCCTTTTGACCGCCGGGATGGCCAGAGTGCACCCGATAGGTTTTGGTTTCTGACTTGCGACCGGTAATACGGACTTTCTCCGCATTAATGATAATGACATTATCACCACAATCTACGTGTGGTGTGTAGCTCGCCTTATGCTTACCACGCAACACCATGGCTACGCGTGCGGCTAACCGACCCAAAACTTGGTTTTCGGCATCTACAATAACCCACCGTTTTTCTACGGTTTTACGGTTCGCTGAAATGGTTTTGTAACTCAGTGTATCCACTGCCAATATAATTCGTTAACTCCCAAAAACGGGCTGCAAAAATAGGAAGTTTTTTCCAAAACACAAATAAATGAACAAATCAATGTTGAAATATATCATTTTTTTTAATCCCCCATCCATGTAAGCCGCCATACCCTTTTTGTACTCGGTGTAATCCCCCATGCTTTTCCTCTCCTTACGCCTGAAAACCAGAAGATATCGTGGTTGGCCAACCAGACAGGATAGCTTGGTCTTAAAAAAACGGGTACCTGAAGTTCCTGCAATAAATCACTTAATTTCTTGGTTCCACCGCCCCATAGTCGCATCCGGTCACCCGCCTGCCAAGTTCTAAATCCAATTTGGTCCGGAAGTGTATCTGCATCTACGAGGCAAACATAGGCCTCCTTAGCCTCTCCCACATCCCAATGGGTCAATAGATCAATGCTAAAACCCTCAGGAGGCTCGGTAGCCCATGCCTCCATGGTTTTGGTTTCCAACGCCCTTTTTTCCTCGGGTTCATCCGAAGGTTTGAGATATAAAAAAGCACGATCCTGATACAAGACCCAATCTTTGCTCAGAAATTTGCGAGGTTCATGGGAACCCATGTCGTCCCAAAGCTTCTCCATGCTATGCAGATGAAAACCATATGGTTGTAGCACTTCGGCCAATAACTGGGGATCCACACCACGAGAGATCAATTCTAACCAAGCGATACGATAAGTGCCCGTTTTCTCATCTTCATGAAGCAGCTCTTGCCGTAAACGTTGGATTGAGGCGTCCCAGAATCGCTCGGCAGATACTAAGCGGTCAAAGGTTTGGACCAGACCTTTTTCCCATGAAGGATTCAAGGATTTAAGGAGGGGCGCCAAGGCATGACGCACTTGATTTCGCTTGTATTTCAGGTCGGTATTGGACAGATCTTCCCGCCATGTAACCTGATGGGCTTGCGCATAGGCAAGGATGGATGCTCTAGAAACGCGTAACAGCGGTCGAATGATCCTTCCACGCATAGGCGGCATGCCTTTTAAACCACGGATGCCAGTTCCTCTGGATAAATTCAACCATAGGGACTCCAAAGCATCATCGAGATGGTGCCCTGTAGCAATCCATTGAATATGATGTTCTTGGCAAAGTTCAGAGAACCACGCATAGCGAAATTGCCGGGCTTGCATTTGGATAGAGCCACCCAAATCCCAAACCTTTTGGTGCGCCAAGTGAAAAGGGATGTGATGTGCTTGCGCCCATGCCTGACAAAAAGCTGCATCGGCCTCTGATTCCGTACCTCTAAGTCCAAAATTCACATGGGCCAGATGGATGGAGAACCCCGCCGCTTTGAGTAAATGTGCGAGCACCATAGAGTCCACTCCCCCACTTACAGCAACCAAAATTTTATCCCTTTGGAGCTGCACACCGAAATCCTCACAGACCTCTAAGATGTCTAATGGTGTTAAACTCATGGTGTGAACGTTGTAGATGCACCTAATACTTTGGCAATGGGCGCGATTTTAAGCAAACATTCCTTCCATTCCTCCGAAGCGTCACAATCTGAAGTTAGTGCAGAGCCCACCCAAACCTCAGGGGATTCATTCTGATATTTCAATACGGCTCGGATAAGCACATTGAAATCCATATGTCCTTTTGGATCAATGTAACCTGCTGTTCCGGAAAAAGCTCGGCGGTGGCGTCCTTCAGCCTGTAATATATGCCACATGGCGCTTCGTTTGGGTGCACCTGTCATGCTGCCCATGGGAAAAAGTGCCTCGAAAAGTGCCGGTAGTCCCAACTTTGGTTTAAGGGTGCAGGAAACGGTTGAAATCATTTGGTGGACATGTGGAAAAGTCTGCACGTGAAAGAGTTGATCTACATGCACAGAGTTTCTCTCTGCAATTTGGCTGAGGTCGTTGCGAACCAAATCTACAATCATGACATTTTCAGCCCGCTCTTTTTCACTTTCCTTCAATTGGATGGCCCTCTGCTGGTCCTCCACCGTTTGTTCAAGGTTACGTTTGGCGGTGCCTTTCATTGGCTGAGAAACAAGGGTTCGCCCTTTGGCCCAAAAAAAACGTTCCGGACTGGCACAGGCCATTTCAAGTTCCTCGGTTTTGATGAAAGCAGAGAATGGCATGGGATTACTGGCCACCAATTTTCGCCAAAATGGGTACATGGGCAAAGACGGACCGGAAATGGCGAAACGATTGCAAAAATTAATTTCATAAAAATCACCCAGCTGAATATGCTTTTTCAGGTTGGAAACCGTTTGCTTATAGGAAATTTCAGTAAAGTCTGGCTGAAGTGTATACGAGCCAAACGTAGTATTTTCAGGGAATGCATGGGTTTTTGAAAGGTTCCGGTCGGGGACTTCTCCCACGACACAGACCCCGGATTCATCTTCGTACACCAAAAATTCCGGCTCAAAAAAATAACCGCCATCGGTCGCTCCGATTTTTCCCTGTGGGGGTAAAATAAGGTCATAACCGGCATAGCCAAACCACCATTTTCCGGGTTCAAGTTGCTGTAAATCTTCAGGATGACCTGAACGAAGCGTGTAGGCTTGCTTTTTTCCCCAAGCTGCCAACCAATGGAATCGGTGCAGCGGAGAACCTTGGTGTCCACAAGCATCCAAAAGAACCACCGGCCCCTCAGAATCCGCGGCCCACTGAAAAACGGTCTCTTTATCCAATGGCAACATGTCCGCAAAGGTAGATGTTCCAAACGAACCAATCATTTTTTTAAAAGGTCAAGCCAAGCGGCTTTTTATCTCATTTAAGGCTGAGCAATCAAAATAGTTTTTCGAAGCATTTGTTGATTTCTTCTTATTTCGAGTACATATGGGCCTGAAGGGATGCCCTCTAAAGGTACATCCAAGGAAAAAGAGGCTTCAAAATTTTGGGCCCAAAGCTTTTGCCCTTGTAAATTCCAAAGCGTTATATCCCAAGGTTCTTCAACGATGGAGGCCAAATGTAAGACCGATTGAGCGGGCTGAGGAAAAATCCAAATGTCCGATGGCGCAGTCCATTGTATTTGTACGGGATTTCTTTTACACAAAATGCGATGTTGAGGATCGATTGTTGCCGACACCGGCACAAAAGACAAGGGAAAATGCACTTGAAGCAGGGGCGCATCAGCCCAAATTTGCAGTGTTGTATCCCGATTTTCCCCCTGAATGTGTATTTCGATAGGAAGAGCAGGCAGGCTTACTTGCTGCAAAGAGGTTTGATGATATTGTAAAACCAAAGTCGCACTATCTGGCGCTTGGTAAGAAAGATTCGCATAAAAATCCGGTACGCCAGGTTCTTTCAGAAAGCGTTGAAAATAGCTGGATAAATCCATTCCGGAAGTGGTTTCCAAATGTTGCTGCACATGTTCGGTTCTAAAAAAGCGCCACGCTAACGTTGGGTCTTCTAAAAGGTGTTGAAGTCCAGAAAAAAAGGCACTGTCACCCACCAAACTTCTTAGCGTATGGATGAACATGGCTGAACGGAAATAGCTCAATTCTGCGGAAAACACCCTTGAAACGGAGGTGGTATCCTCCACCCAAAGGGTACCTTCCGGGTTTTGGGTGGCCCGTTCCATTTGGTCAGAAAGCCAACCCGGCCAATACCAGTTGGGGGAGGTGGCTTCATATACGAGTCCGCTCAGGTAAGTGGCAAACCCTTCATTAAGCCAAATTTCGGCCCATGAACCACAGGTGATTTTATTTCCAAACCAATGATGGGCTAATTCATGAGCGCGCACTTCAAAGTGCCATGAGCCCATAAAACTCATGGTGGGATGTTCCATGCCACCGGGGCGCAACATTTGGGCATGTCCATACTGCTCGTCGGCATAAGGATAGGGGCCTAAACGTTCGCATAGTGCTTCAAAATGTAGATGCATATCTCTGGTTTCCTGATAAATACGAGCACTATCTGAGGGCATCACGTATTGAACAAAAGGCAGAGATTGGCCACAAACAGCTAAGGTTTCTTCTAATTTGAGATAAGGCGCCACAGCAAAGGCCACCAGATAAGCAGGGATGGGATACCGATGAAGACATTGATATTGGATGAATCCGGAGGCCAATGTATCTGTGGAACACAAACCTGGGGCAGCCAATAAAAGTCCCGGAGGCAGGTTAGCAGAGATCAAAACAGAATCTGCTTTGTCGGCCAAATCTTGTTTTACCGGCCACCAGTTCATGGCCCCATAGGGTTGAGAAAGTGTCCAAACGATTTGACCATCGGGATGCGGACCTACGGAATAACTTCCCAATCCTTCAGTCATCGGTGTTCCTTGAAACTGGATACGGACTTGATGCGCCCCCGGATTGATTCCGTTGAAATGCAAGGTCAAAAGGTCTTGGACATGGGTAAAGCCCACACTATCTCCGTTTATCCAAGCACCTGTGACCAGCATATTCGATTTAAAATCAAAACTAACAGTGGTGAGGTTAGTTTGCCAAGTGAGGTGCGATTGAACCCAAGCCTTAAGGAAGCCTGTATTAGTATCTAGGGTATCAATATGAATGTGCCAAAACGTTTGGTCATAGGGTTCCGTTACTTGAGAGCGAGCAGAAGAAAAGGCTCTTTCACACGAGGTTTGTCCTTGAGAAAAACTTGTAACAAGGCAAGCGATAATCGTACACCATGTTTTCAGGCGCCGCATCAGGTCAGGATTACACGACTAAGTTCTACCGAAAACTGCTTTTTTACAGCATCCAGTTCCTGAAGTTCTTCTAAAATCTTCAATTCCTGTTCTTCTCTGGCCTGTTTGGCGGCTTCTTGGGTTACTTTTTCTGAAAAATTATCGGAGGTTACGTCTTGAGAGGCAGCAGTTTCTTCCGACAAAGATTTTAAAGCATGTTGAAGGGACTGAATCAGGTCAGTTACATGTCTTAACTTGAAGGATATGACAGCTCTTTTGACCCTGTTTCGTAAAATTTGCTCTGGTGGTTCGGCAAGTATCCCATGCTTTTTCTCCCAATTTTCGCTCAATTGATAAGGCGAGGTGAGCGTTCCGATAGCAAAAGAGCGGAGTTCAGGCTGGACATGGGTCAACCAATGTTCTTGGGTAAAGGGCGGTAAGTTTTCTTCCATCCCTCGGATGGCTTCATTCCAAACCAATGTAAAAGGCATTTGGTTGAAAGACAGTTCATCTGCATGTAGTTCTTCGACAATAAAGGCCTGCACAGTCGTTGGTTTTTCTTCGCCCGGAAATTGAAGTTCGGTGGCGCCAAACTCAATCATAAGCTTGGCCAATTCTGCTTGTTCCGGAAAAGTGGCAGGTTGGGTGGCAGGGTCAGGGGTTTGAGGACTGGCTTTTGCAAAACCGCTGTCTGAATAAACGTCCTCGTGAGGGGTATCTTGGGGGAGCGAAGATTTTTGTTTGTCTTTAAATTGTTCGCGCCGAATTTTCCCTAACTCGTGGGTGAGGACGGCTTCGTCCATTTGGGTGATGTCCGCACATTCCTTAATGAGTAAAGTCCGGGTTAAGGTATCTGGCACCAACGCGACGGTTCGCACCATTTCACGGATCATGCCGGCCCTCGCTACAGGATCGTTCCCGATGTCTTTATGCAGGATTTGGACTTTGAAACGAATAAAATCCTGTTCTTTTTGGGCTAAAAAATCTGTAATTTCTTCCGGTGAGCGATGTTTAGCGAACGAATCCGGGTCTTCCCCTTCGGGAAAAAGGACCACACGAACATTCATCCCCTCCTCCAACAACATATCGATCCCGCGAAAAGAAGCTTTGATGCCAGCTGCATCACCGTCGTACAAAATGGTAACGTTGGGCGTAAGCCTGCGAATCAAACGGATTTGCTCAGTAGTCAGGGCCGTTCCGCTGCTGGAAACCACATGCTGTACACCGGCCTGGTGAAGGGCCATGACATCCGTGTAACCTTCCACCAAGAGGCATCGGTCTTCTTTAATGATGGCCTTTTTAGCTTGAAATAGTCCGTAGAGAATTTTTCTCTTGTTGTAAATCTCACTTTCAGGACTATTGATGTATTTGGGACTGTTTTCTTTTTTGACAAGGAATCGGCCCCCAAAGCCCACCACCCGACCGCTCATGTTATGGATAGGGAACATGATGCGGTCGCGGTACATGTCCACTTTCTTTTCACCTGAAGTCAGCAAGCCTACCATTTGAAGATAATCTTCGCGGTAACCTGCTTCTTTGGCAGCAGATTTCAATATGTCCCAACCATCGAGGGCGTAACCTAATCCAAAAATTTTGAGGGTATCATCCGTGAAACCACGAGAACGCAAGTAAGATAAACCAACCGCTTTTCCCTTTGGATTTTCCCAGAGATGTTCCGTGAAAAAGCGGGCCGCAAAATCATTGACTGCAAATAAGGATTCGCGAAGATCAAAGGCTTCGCGTTGTTCCGGTGTGACTTCTTTTTCCTCGACAGGAATATTGTATTTTCCGGCCAAGAACTTCAATGCTTCCGGATAGGAGAAATGTTCTACATCCATAATAAAACGGATGCCATCTCCGGCGGCGCCGCAGCCAAAACATTTATAGATTCCTTTGGAAGGAGAGACATAAAAAGAAGGTGTACGTTCATCGTGAAATGGGCACAAGCCAATCAGGTTGGCGCCACGTCTTTTTAACCGAACAAAATCCCCCACCACATCCTCTACCCGGACGGCTTGTTTAATTTGCTCTATGGTATCGGGATGAATCAATGTTTTTCTTTCAAAATTACGAAAAACACCAGGGAAAGGTAACTTTGTTCAAAACTTAGCATGGAAGATTCTGTTGTTGCTTACCGGGCCATTCGCGCTGCTTTACCAGAAAGCGTCACGTTGGTGGTGGTGTCGAAAACCCATCCGGTAGAAGCCATTCGGCCTGTATATGATGCCGGTGCGCGGGTTTTTGGAGAAAATAGGGTGCAGGAATTATTACAGAAAAAAGCCGAACTGCCTTCAGACATTGCATGGCATTTGATTGGTCAGCTTCAGCGAAACAAAGTAAAAGCCATCCTTCCGCATGCAGCACTCATTCATAGTGTAGCTAGTGAAAGTTTGTTTCAGGAAATTCAAAAAGAAGCGAAGAAGATGGCGCTTCAGCCCAGCATATTATTACAAGTTCACATCGCCCAAGAAGATACTAAATCCGGTTTTTCACCCGAAGATCTACTGCAGTTTTTGGCGCGTTGGGCGGGTAAAATGGAACCCGTGGTGATCAAGGGCCTTATGGGTATGGCCACTTTTACCGAAGACCAAACGCAGGTGCAGACGGAATTCCGTCAGCTAAAAGCGTTATTCGACCAAATCTGTTCTACATTCGGAAAAGATTTACCTCATTTTCAGACCTTATCTATGGGGATGAGTGGAGATTGGCCATTGGCTGTAGCATGTGGAAGTAACATGGTGCGGGTGGGAAGTTCCATTTTCGGACATCGCGGGGCTGTCGGATGACATGACGAAAATCATAGATTGGAGGTCAAGGTCGACGTTACCTTTGCCTTATGGATGCAGCCCCAATTTTAAAAGACCATTTTACAGCTCAAACGCTTGCTTGTGCCCATTGCAGTGAAGTTGTCCCCACGGTGCAAATGCGTTTTTGGGAAGAGAAGCCTTTTTGTTGCGATGGCTGCTTGCAGGTTCATCAGCTATTGTCTACCCATGGTTTAAACGATTATTATCGTTTGCCCGGCCGGAGTTCATTAAAGCCATTGCGTCAGAAATCATGGGAATGGCTGGACACCCCGGAGATTGGCCAGCAACTTTTTTCCTTTAATGATGGAAAAAGGGCCAGGCTTCGTTTGGTTTTGCCGGGCATTCATTGTGCCTCATGTATATGGTTATTGGAAAAGCTCCCAAAACTCGAACCCGGCATTTTACGCGCCGATGCAGATGTAACTACAGGCAGCATTGATTTTTTAATTGACCCGACAGCGATTTCCCTATCTCGCTTGGCCTCTACCTTGGATGTGTTAGGTTATCCACCCGAAATTCCAAGGAAAGACGCACCCAAAGTGAACCGAAAATGGATGATCAAGCTGGCGGTGGCAGGTTTTTCCTTTGGAAATGTAATGCTGTTTAGTTTTCCGGATTATTTAGGTCTTCAAAGTCAGGAGGATTATTTCCCCCTTTTGTTTGGCGGACTGAATCTGGCCTTTTCCATCCCCGCATTTTTTTATGCAGGATGGGGTTATATGCAATCTGCCTACACGGCTTTAAAACATCGAACCATGAATGTCGATGTACCTTTGGCCCTCGGCATGGTCGCCTTGTTCGGCGTAACGGTATATGATATTGTGAGCGGCACAGGTCCGGGCTATGCAGATTCATTAACGGGATTGATTTTCTTTCTATTAATTGGTAAATGGTACCAAGAAGAGCTGTTTCGAAAATTCAGGTTTGAACGAGATTATCAGTCGCATTTGCCTTTAGCAGCGTGTAAAATAGAGGAAGGCCAACCCGTTTATGTTCCTGTACAACAGCTTCAAAAAGGGGACCGGTTGCGGATCAAACGAGGGGAAGTGATCCCCGCAGATGGCAGGGTCATTGAGGGTGAAGGATTATTGGATTATCACATGATCACGGGAGAAAGTGCGCCTGTTCCCGTCCAAGTGCAGGACCGCATTTTTGCCGGAGGAGAAAATACAGGCCAAACTTTTGATATGGTGTGTTCTGCGCAGGCACAACAAAGTTATTTGGCCGGATTATGGAAAGAGGCCCCATTTCAAAGAAAAATAGAAAGGCCCTTCGTGCGTCGGATAGACCGAGTTGCAGCATGGTTTATCAGTGTAATTCTGCTTATTTCGGCCGTAGCCTTTTTCTTTTGGCTACCTCAGGGCACTGGTGTGGCCTTCCGGGTTCTTGCTTCGATTTTAATTATCACTTGCCCCTGTGCATTAGCGCTTTCTGTACCTTTTATTTTTGGGAATACGGCGAGGTTATTGGCCAATCGGGGTTGGTTTTTAAGGAATCCAGACAAACTGGAAGTCTTGGCAGGCGTTACCGATATAGCTTTGGACAAAACAGGGACGCTCACCTCGTCTTCCGGCCAAATTGCCGAATTCAAAGGTATTTCTCTAAACGAAAGACAGATTTTTGCTGCGGCATGGATGGCGGGAGCCTCTACCCACCCCTTGAGCCGGGCCATTGCCAAATCATTACCGACACCCCTCCATGATAAAACAGGGGATTTAACCCATTTACCCGGAAAAGGACTTTCATGGACAGAAGGTGATTTTCATTATAAATTGGGGTCGGGCCGTTGGATTTTAAAGGAAGAGGAATCCAAACCTCAAGCGGGAGGTTCACTCGTTTATTTTTCAGAAAACGACAAAGTGCTTGGGTATTTTTATTTAGCGAATGTTTTTCGGCCGGGTTTGGAAGGCATGTTTCGTGCACTTTCCCCCAATTTCAAATTACATGTTTTATCCGGCGACCATGAAGGAGAGCGAGAGACTTTGGAAAGGTTGACCCATGGCAAAGCGACCTTACATTTTCACTGCGGGCCAGATGAAAAGGGGCAATACATAGAAGACTTGCAAAAACAAGGAAAAAAAGTTTTGTTTGCTGGGGATGGACTCAATGACACTGGGGCTTTATCTCTTGCAGATATTGGGTTAGCTGTAAACGATTCCGGATCAGGGCTACTTCCACCTTGCGACGGCATGGTCAAAGGACATGCTTTATCCACCTTACCCATGCTTTTATATATGGGAAAAAGGGCCGTTCGCCTTACCCATTTTTCTTTGGCCATTTCCTTAAGCTACAATATTATAGGATTGGCATTTGCCGTTTCAGGAAACCTTCATCCTATTGTAGCCGCCATTCTAATGCCTGCCAGTTCATTGTCGGTGGTTGGGTTTGCCTTGGCAACTACTTGGTGGTCCGCCAAACAAATGGATAAAAAGCAGGCAAAATTGATGTAAGAAACTTTACTTATTTTTTTATTATCATAGTTAATCTTGCGAAAACATAATATATTAATATTTAATTATTTAAAATAAATGAAAGTTTTAAACTTTTCTATTAAAATCTTAAATAATGCATATATTTTTTAACTCCATCTAAAATATTTTGTAATATTTTATGTTTAAATGGAAAATATCTCATACTTTTGAATCATGAGAGTAAAGAAGTCAGATACTTCACTTTGGATTGTAAGTTCAGTGCTTGTCCTCACTTTACTTTTGAATGTAGTCATCTTTTCCATTGTTTTTCTTGGAAATTGCCCCCAAGAGGCTGGTGTGAAACAGCAAACCATGTCTAAAGAGACTACCCAAACCTGCGAACGAAGCGCTACTTATTCCTTTATCCAAAAGGTTATCGAGGTGTTAAAAGACATCTGATGATTCTTCCATAGACGCTTTTTCCCTCATTCCAATGTTAGGTAGATTTTTCAGCAACTCACCTGAATTAGAGTCTGTTTTGGCGTGTGATGCATTTGGGTAAAAAGAGGAAAAACCAAAGGGCTAATTCTTCTACCAAGTCAAAATAACTTGTCCATTCCCCGCCCTTACACCGCTCTGGTTCAAAGGATTGGTTCCATTGTTGATGGAACCGCCACCACCAGTAGATTGGGCAGCCGTTGAACCGGAAGAACCACCACCGGAATATCCGCCACCTCCTCCACCCACGTTGGAGCCACCATTATTTTGACTTCCACCACCGCCAAATCCACCATCCCCAGGCCCACCTGATCCTGGTCCACCCAAAGCCCCATTTAAAAAACCTTGGCCATTGCTTCCGTTAGAAGGACTGCCGGAACCATCTGAGAAAAATCCACCACCAGCGCCACCCACAGGCGTGGAGTTATGTGTTATTCCACCTTGTCCGTTGATTCCCGGATTGGGTCCGCCGCCATTAAGGGTGGTGAGTCCATGTCCACCAGGAAAAGTATTAAATGCACCGCCGCCACCACCGGCCACGACCAAAGGTTGCTGGGTTGCATGGTCAACGACAAAAGTGCCTCCGCCCCCTGCCCCAGAGTTGGAACCATAGGGTACACCTTCTTGCCCGACCACAATTCGCAGCACTTGGCCTGACGTTACAGCAAACGTTCCTCTTATTCTTGCTCCCCGTCCTCCTTGCGCGCTTGACCGATCTACGCCTTGCGCGCCATAAGCATCAATGGTAAGGGTGCAGACGCCATTGGGAACCGTCCAAAGTTGCATCCCATTTTGCACGGTGACCACGCCAGGGCCATAGGAATTGTTGCATTGCGACTGACTAGGACCTGAACGACCTGTTGCACCACACGGCGTCAAGGTCAGACTACCACCTGTAATACAATTGCTTACCGTAATATTCTGCGAGAGCGTTGCCGAACATTGTTGCGCATTGGTCACGGTGAGTGTCACTGCAAAAGTACCCGGCTGGCTCCAAGTAATAGATGGAGCGGCTGCTGTTGAAGTGGTAGGACTTCCATTGGAAAAAGTCCAACTATAGGTACCTCCTAAGGTCGCGGGCTGAAATACTTGGGCTTGATTTACGGCAGCAGAAATCGGAGAAAATGCAGCTGAAGGAATGGTACTGCTTAAAGTTTGACTTAAAGGCGAACTTGAACCACAGCCGTTGGTCGCCACGACTAGTACCGGCCCAGAAAAAGGAGCATTGACCAAAAAACGAGCCGTGAGGCTATCTTGTCCTGAAATAAGCAATAAACCGGCGGGCGGTGTCCATTGGTACGTATTCGCCAATGGAACGGGTTGAACAGTTAGGTTAATGGTATCTCCCAAACAAAGGCTGGAAGAAGAAACGGAAAAAACAGATGGCGCGGCTGGAGGTGCATTACATCCGCATGCTGTTGGTTGCCAACCCGTAGAAAAATAGGTTTCAATACAATCTGTAGTCAGGTTGAAAATCTGAAGACCCTGGGCTGGACTTGCAATGGAATTTCTTTGCGTAGTGGTCAAGCGTGGCATCAGAAATCCGCCTTGGTTTCCACGCACTTCAAGATAGGCACTGCCGTGGGGTGCTTGCCCTGAAGGGCCAATCAAAACACCCTGACCAAGTAAAGAAAGGCTGCAAAACAGGGCAAAAACAACCCATCTCATACGACCATGCATAGTGCTAAAATTTATCCTACAAAATACACATTTAAAATACACATGAAAGTTGATTTTTGTAATCATTGAACACCCTTATCATCCATTGAAAAATCTGTAAGCCGTGGCATTCAATGCGTCTCCGACCAATTGAAATTCAAAGTAAAAAAATCCAATGGCCAATCAAAAATCCGTCTCTCACCCGTGGAGGGGTCATCGAATGCCAAAGAGAAAGCGTGTAATGCCAATTTCCCCTCAGACATTCCGTAAAGAGGATCCCCAACAATGGGTATATTCAGACCACGAGGATGCGCCAGATGGACCCGAATTTGATGGGTTCTTCCGGTTACAGGATTTACTCTTAAAAGCGTTTTCCCATCCTTTTCCCCGATTTTATGCCATTTGGTTAAAGATGGCTTTCCCGTGGTTTCACAAACCATTTGCCTTGGCCGATTGGACCAATCTGGAGTCAATGGAAGGGAAATCTCACCTTTGTCCTCATGTACCACCCCATGAACCCAAGCCAAGTATTCCTTTTCCACGGTTCTTTGCGCAAATTGCTTTTGTAAGTCTGTATAAGCCCCACGGTGCAATGCGACCAAAAGAAGCCCTGAGGTGTCTCTATCCAATCGGTGCACCGCATAAAGGTTTTCTCCCGCAATGTTTTGTTTTCTCAACCAATCCATCAATTGTGGTTCAGAAGATTTTCCGGGAACAGAAAGCCATCCTGAAGGTTTTTGGACAACCAGAAAATCCTGCGTTTGACAAACGACCTTGGGTGTTTCCGGAATCGGTAATGGCCCAGGATTTTGATAAAGCTTAAGGCCATGTAAAAGATGTGGCATCAAGGGCACACACTTCCCTTGACAAACGGGATAAAAATAGCCATGGCGCCGCAAAATTGAATTTGGAGAGCCGCCCCACCAAAATTCCGTCAAGGCCAAAGGGTGAAAACCATAGAGAAAAGCATGATGCAGCAATTTGGGCGCTGCACAATCCCCCGTTCCGGAAGGCGGCAACCCCATTCCTTGCGATTGAAACAACTCCAAGACCGATTGTTTAAGACCCAAGTGATTGGTCAAGATAAATGACTTAAATAACTTGGCTTGTAGTGCAGTGGTCATTTCTTTTCTTCGGCCCTGTAGTTCCTCTAAACGCTTAGATAGTTCCGTCATGCGGAGATCTACTTCATCAATTTTAGCTTCCCATGCCAGTTTTTTTCTCCTATAATCGGCTTTACCCATTTGACTTTCCCGTTCCCAATGGGCCCGGATGTCTTCATGTGGAAATGGATGGTTTGCTCGTTCTTGTTGGCGGATGGCACGGGCCCTATTTAATGCATCCTTTGCCCTGGCCAAATCTAAAGTTGCCTCTGTTTGAAGTAAAGTTTTCTGCTGTTTTAATTCGGCAACTAGCCCCTGGTGCTCCCAATCGACGATTTCTTTGGTCAAATGATTGACCTTTGCTTCGGTTTTACGAAAAAAGCCCTCCGGATGTGACCAGTTAAACACAGGAGGAACAAAATCTTTGGCAGGGAACTGCTTGTCCCAAGAACCAGAGAATGCGGCCAAAAATCCATAGCCACCATGCGGCATGCGCACCACCAAAACCCCAAACATTTTCCCCGGATGTTGAGCTGAATACCCCATTTTAACCAACTTTTCCTGCAATAAAAAAGCGGCTCTAGGCAGCATCCATGCAGGTAGGGCAGGATCGAAAACCATTTTGGCTTCACTTGAAATATGAAAAGGTTCGGTCCAATGTTGATCCTCCGTTATTGAAAAAGGTTGTACCCGCATGCCTACAAACATACTGAAAAGACGATGGACCGGAAAAAGTACAAACGCAGCATGTATCTTTGGTTTCAAATCCAAACATCATGGCTTGGTTCAAAGAAGATTTCCTTCATTTCTTTATGGATTTGGCATCCAACAATCATCGAGATTGGTTTCACGGAGAAAAAGATAGGTTTGAAGAAGTGGTGAAAAAGCCATTTCTTCTTTTTATGGAGGCCCTGATGAGCGAGGTAGAAAAAACAGATAGCAGGCTCGTAACCGATCCGGCAAAAACCTTGTTTCGAATCAACCGAGATATTCGATTTTCTAAAGACAAATCCCCCTATAAACTTCATATGTCGGCTGTTCTTTCACCTGAAGGAAAGAAAGACCCCGGTCCAGCTGCTTTTTACCTTCAATTTGGGGTGGAAACCCTCATGTTGGCAGGTGGCCTCTATTCCCCCACCCCATTTGAGACATCAAACGTGCGAAGGTCTATGGCCGAGGATCAGTTACATTGGGAACGCGTTCTTGGTCACAAGGGATTTAAAGACCATTATGGAGAAATTCAAGGGGAAAAACTAAAGAAACGTCCTAAAGAATTGGCAGACATCCAAGCTGATTTTCCCGATTTGTATAGAAAACAATGGTATTTTCAAGCCATGTTAGATGCCGAAAAGCAACTTACTCGCGCTGATTTACTTGAACATACCCTACAACATTTTCAGGCCGGCTACCCTGTTTTTGAAAAATTATACCACTATTATCACAAAAAATGAAGGATATGACATGGTGGCATTCCATCAAAAAAATAGGCAAAGACCACCCTGCTGCCCTTTGGATCAGCGCCATTGCCTTGTTACTGTTTACTAGTATTTCGCTAGTCAATCATTATTTTTTCAGAACCTATAGTTTCGATTTAGGGCTTTTCAATCAGGCCATGTATGATTACAGGTCCTTTAGATTTTCAGATACGGGGACCTTTACTTATACCCAAGACAATTTCCTTGCAGATCATTTTGATTTGTACCTCATCATTTTTTCCCCCTTGTCTTATCTGTTAGGGAGTAGCACCTTGTTGTGGGTACAAATTTTTTCCTTACTTCTAGGAAGTTGGGGCGTTTATCGATTCGTAAGAAACAAACAAGCCGATTTGGCTTTACCCGCCATGATCGGTTTTCTATCTTTCTACGGCATTTATACCGCCCTTGCCTTTGATTATCATAGCAATGTGGTAGCTGCAGCAAGCGTTCCCTGGTTCTTTTTAAGCATGCAGCAAAGGAAATTCACGGCAGCACTTGCCTGGTTTTTATGGATTTTGGCAGGAAAAGAAACCATGGCATTATGGATGGGTGTTGTAGTGGTATGTATGGCCTGGGAGTATAGAAAAGACAAAAAAGCATTGCAATGGCTTGGCTTATTTTGGTTTTTGGCGGTAGTATGGTTTTTAGTCATTCATGGCTGGGTTTTACCATCCTTGAATTCACAAGGCTACGCTCACTTTAAATATAAAATTTTGGGAGAAACCCCACTAGCAGCCCTTCAAACTTTGATAACCCAACCGGGTGAAGTCTTTTCCCATTTTTTACACAACCATACAGGAGCCGCAGAGGGTCATGGGATAAAAGAAGAGACCCAAAAATTGCTTTTGTTATCTGGCGCCTGGCTTTTGGTTTTCCGTCCGGCTTATTTGGGCATGTTGGTACCCTTGGTTTTCATGAAATTCTTCCACAACGAGACCAAAACATGGAGTATTTGTTACCATTATTCTATTGAGTTTGCTCCTATTTTGGCGATAGGAGGTTTTTCTGTATTATCAGGATTAAAACAACCCGTTTGGCGAAGAGTCTTAGGATGGTTCGTTGTGGCCAGCACCATGGTGGCAACGGGATTAAGCATGGCAGAAAATAAATTTTATTGTGGTGAAGAGCGGCACCGGTTTTATACTGCCAAACATTGGCATGCGCCTTATGACATCGGGGCCTTAAAAGAAGGTTTAAGTTCGATTCCATCGGGAGCCCATGTATCGGCCAATGCGCCATTGGTGCCACGGCTGGCCTTTAGAGACCATATTTATTGTTATCCGATAGTTAAAGACGCGGAATATGTAGTTTTTAGTCTTGGATTGCCACCATATCCTTTAACCTGGGAAGAGAACATTGCGCATTGTAAGAAGTATTATAGTGACACGGGGTGGGAGTTATCCTTTGTAAATAAAGAAATTAGGATTTTCCGGAGGAAAGGGAATTAGTGCGGTTTTAGGCGGTTTCAGGGAGGAAGTTAAATGATGGACGGATTTGAGCAACAAGGACGCATCCTGACCGAAGGGTCGGATGGACATCCCATGGGCTCGCGGTTTGCGACACCTCATGTTTCCGATGCGACTCCTATCTTTTGATTGGTCTTGCTTAAACTTTTTGATTTCTGCTTTCCAACCTTCCGACTCCGTCGCATCTTCATTAAACCTCGGATGCATTACCAGTGCATCCTGCTCTAGGCCCGGGATTCCCGCCTAGTCATAGGCACAAAGCGCGCTCCATGCCTA
>CAZRHR010000002.1:0-78200 GCA_964599915.1 uncultured Candidatus Competibacteraceae bacterium
GGGAGCAAGGCTTACAAAGCTTTGAGTTGGTCTTCCGGTTGCTCCCAAAGTAGGTCCGCTTGCACCAGTGTCACACGAAGCGGGGACAATATCCCTCAGATTTGTCCAGCACCTTGGGGACGCGGAAATAATCTGAATCCCTCTTAGGTGCATTTTGTAAGGCCGCATCATGGGAAAGAGAAGGCGCGGGAACATCAGCGCGGGGAAGATCACGCTGCTCGGCCGTGAGGGTAAACACTGTATCGGACAAGTAGGTGAGAGGCGGAACACCGGTGACATCCAGCTCGCTCAACTTATCCATAAAACCGGTAATCTTTTCCAATTCAGGAATTAAAGCAGCTTTTTCTTCGGGAGAAAAATCCAGTTTGGCCAATTGGGCTAACTTATCAATAAGTTCGGGCGTGATGTCCATGATGTAGTCTAAGAAAACAAAGATAAAAAACTGCGCCTTTGTTTTATGAAGCGGAAAGAAGAGTTCTTTGAAAGACCACCTACCCTTCCCCTTTAGGTAGAGAAACTTATTTGAAAAATCCGTAAACTTGAATCCTGAAAACAGAGGTAAGCAATGAAATAACCAGTTGCTTTGCCCAACGAAAACCAAGTAAAACTGCAAAAACAAATCCCATGGATGCACAAAAAGTGGACATGTTTATCATGGCAAATGCCAAGTATTTTGAAAGTCACCACCTCAATATGGTTCGGGAAAGGCTTTTGGCCGTGAATGAGGACAAGTGGGTACTTATTTCTACCATGCAGTACAAAGATCCTACCACCTCTTTGATTGTGTCATTATTGGCAGGAGGCTTGGGTATCGACCGCTTTATCATTGGCGATGTGGGGTTGGGTGTAGGTAAGCTTTTAACCTGCGGAGGAATGGGCATTTGGACCATTATCGACTGGTTCATGATTCAAAAAGCCACCCGCGAAAAAAACATGGAGAAAATCCAGCAGTTTTTATATTAAATGGTTTCCACAAGGAATAGGCTGTACCTTTTCCTTTTTCTGGCTTGTGTAGCCGGGTATATCTGGGTTGGATTACTCTTGAACGAAACCTTGGATGGGTCACCCGTGCAGGAAGTTTGTCTGCTCAAAAAGACCACCGGCTATCCTTGTCCATCGTGCGGAACCTCTCGTTCGGTGATGTCTCTGTTACAGCACCAAAACTGGGGGCAGGCTGCGCAGTGGAACCCAATGGGCTATGTGGTTGCGGCGCTCATGCTGGTGCTGCCCCCATGGCTGATCTTCGATGTAGTGAGTGGCAGACAAAGTTTGTTTATCACTTACCGGAAAATAGAATTTTGGCTTAAAAAACCCTGGTTGGCAGGACCTTTGATCGTACTGGTCCTTGCCAATTGGATTTGGAACATCATCAAAGGGCTATGATTGAGACGTCGACATTTTCTTACGTACCCAGTGAACACGAAACCGAAGCGGCCTCCAACAGTTATCTGATGTCGCTGGTGGCTGCGATGGTGGGATTGCCGTTGCCCATCGTGAATTTATTGGCCACCCTTGGCTTTTACCTTGGCAACCTCAAATCCACTCCCTTTGTGCGCTGGCATTGCACCCAAGCTTTGTTGTCACAATTGGGATTATTTTTTGCCAACAGTTTTGGATTTTGGTGGACGGTGTCTATCCTTTTTGGCGACGAAAGCCTAAGCAACGCCTATTTTGGTTACATGTTTACCTTGCTCGTGTTCAACCTTTGGGAGTTGGTCACCACCTTGGTGGCCGCCATTCAGGTAAGGAAAGGCAAACACGTGAAATGGTGGTTTTTTGGCGCACTCACAGACCTATTTATTCCATCCGAACATGCATAGAATTCTCGTTCAAGGCTTGATTTTACTGGCTGCCTTTTTCGGTCTTTTCTTTGGACTCATGCAGCTCAATTGGGTGGGCTGGTTTGGTGCCCAAACGTGGTCTGACACCTTGGAAAAAGAATTAGGCGCTCTTTTTTGGGAAGCCTATTCGCTGGAACAAGAGGAAATTACAAATGCTGAAGCCAATGCGCAGTTTACCCATTGGGTGCTAGACCTTTGCGAGGCTAATGGCTTGCCAAGTGAAGATTTTAAGTTGCATTTGCTGCGACAAGAAGAAGTGAATGCCTTTGCTTTACCCGATGGGCATTTGGTGGTGTATAGCGGTCTGGTACAAAAAGCCGAAAGTGCGGAAGCTTTTTTA
The DNA here is from genome assembly GCA_964599915.1 of uncultured Candidatus Competibacteraceae bacterium. Classification (GTDB taxonomy): domain Bacteria; phylum Bacteroidota; class Bacteroidia; order CAIKAF01; family CAIKAF01; genus CAZRHR01. The sequence goes on from CAZRHR010000002.1 coordinate 2,182, forward strand.
GGCGTGGTTTGCCATGAGCTGGCCCACATCCAATTGGCGCATGTAAAACAAAAACTTATAAAAGAAGTGGGGTTGTCTGTGCTCCTTTCCATGGTCACCGGAAATGGACATCCACAGGCTGTTCAAGCCGCCTTAGAAATGTTGTCCTCAACAGCTTTCGACCGAGAACTCGAGCGGGAAGCAGACCAAACGGCGGTAGAATACATGTTAAAGGCCGGATTAAATCCTTTGCCTTTTGCAGATTTTATGGAAAACTTAGCCGATGAAAATTCGGAGTTAGAAGCGTATTTTTCATGGATGAGCACCCACCCTTCTTCTAAAGAGCGGGCAAAGGAAATCCGAATGCAGGCCGCAGGCCGGGAAAAAGAGGTGAAACGAAAACTTCAGATGGAGGATTGGGAAAGGTTTCAAGGGTTGGTTCAGTAAACCCCTTGATTTCAATTCACCTCAGTCCTTCTGTAAAAAATCGTCCCTCTCAGGTCAGCAGGGACTTTTGAGAAAAAGGGATCATTCCCAGCCGGCTACCAGGTTGGTGTCAGGGATTGCGGAAGCGTGGCTAAAAGTATATCAGGCGGTTCAGGAATTTAAGACAGCACATCCGTTGAGATTCCACCTAGTCCACCAAAGAGAATACTAAAAACAGAACCAAACCCACGCCTACAGAATTCATTTTCAGTCAATAGGTCTTTCATACACCCCTTTTCCTTGGTCAAAACGAAAAGACCTTCGCAACAGGATTAGGCAAACAGGGAAACAAAACCGATTCCTCTCCTTTCAAAAATAGAAGACAAGGGCTTTACTATCCATTAAAATACGCTTTAAAGGAGCGCAAAACCCATTGAACATTTTGGTGACTAGGAATTGACCGTTCGGCACTACTCCACCGTCACCGACTTCGCCAAATTCCTCGGTTGGTCCACATTACAGCCACGAATCACCGCGATATGATAACTCAACAACTGCAAGGGAATCACAGACAGTAGAGGCGTAAGCACATCATCTACTTCTGGAATTTCAATGACTTCATCGGCCAAATGACGCACTTCTGTATCTCCCGTAGTAACAATACCAATGATTTTTCCTCCGCGGGCTTTTACCTCCTGAATGTTGGACACAATTTTCTCATAGGAATGGCCTTTGGTAGCAATAACCACCACCGGCATGTTTTCGTCAATGAGTGCAATGGGACCATGCTTCATTTCTGCGGCAGGATAGCCTTCGGCATGGATATAAGAAATCTCCTTCAATTTCAGTGCGCCTTCTAAGGCGACGGGGAAATTGAATCCACGTCCCAGGTAAAGGAAATTTAAGGCATCTGCATATTTCTCAGAGATTCTAAGAATTTCCGCATCTTGTTTCAAGACTTCGGTCACCAATTGGGGGATGTGATCCAGCTCTAAAAGCAATTGGCGGTAGCGGGATTCTGAAATGGTTCCTCTTTTGGCACCAATCATCAGGGCCATTAAGGTAAGCACGGTAACTTGCGCGGTGAAGGCTTTGGTAGAAGCCACACCGATTTCAGGACCGGCATGGGTATAAGAACCTGCGTGGGTAGCACGAGCAATGCTGGAACCCACGACGTTACAAATGCCTAAAATGGTTGCACCCCGATCTTTAGCCAATTGGATGGCGGCTAAGGTATCGGCGGTTTCTCCGGATTGAGAGATGGCCAAAACGATGTCCTCTTCATTGAGAATAGGATCGCGATAACGGAACTCAGAGGCATACTCTACTTCCACCGGAATACGCGCCAAATCTTCAAACAAATATTCGCCCACCAAGCCGGCATGCCATGACGTACCACATCCAATAATAATGATGCGTCTGGCATTTATAATTTTACGTTCGAAATCTAAGATTCCGCCTAATGAAACCCGTCCCTCTTCCAAACTCAAACGGCCACGCATGCTATCCCGGATAGACCTTGGCTGCTCATGGATTTCCTTTAACATGAAATGCTCAAACCCTTCCTTTTCCAATTGCTCCAATTCAATTTGAAGGTGCTGGATATAAGGTGTAATAGGCTCATCACCAATGGTTCTAATGCGCAATTCATGGCCAGGACGAACCACCGCAATCTCTTCATCTTCCAGATACACCACGTTCTTGGTGTATTCCACAATGGGCGTGGCATCTGAGGCGATGTAAAACGCATGGTTATCTTTTCCAATCCCAATAACCAATGGACTTCCTTTTTTGGCTGCAACCAGTTTGCCAGGCTCATTTTTATCCATCAATACAATGGCGTAAGCGCCAATAACTTCAGATAAAGCCAAGCGTAAGGTATCTTCTATAGGCAGGGATTCATTTTTTCGGATATCTGCGATAAGATACACCAATACTTCCGTATCGGTGTCGCTTCTAAACACATAGCCACGGTTTTGCAAACCTTGTTTCAGGATGGCATAATTCTCAATAATGCCATTGTGAATCATGACAATGTCCTCTTCCTGAGAAAAATGCGGATGGGCATTGGCATCATTTGGGGGACCATGGGTCGCCCAACGGGTGTGCCCAATGCCAGCTTGCCCACTGGTGTCTTTCCCTAAACTATAGGTCTCCAAATCGGAAACCTTTCCTTTGCATTTAAACAGTTTCAGGCCATCTTTCATCAGGGCGATGCCAGCGCTGTCGTAGCCTCTGTATTCTAACCTGCGTAATCCTTTAATAAGGATAGGATACGCTTCCTCTGGTCCAATATATCCAACAATCCCACACATAAAATCAGTCTGTTATCCGGGTCAGTATAAATTTAATTTTCATGGGTGTTTGGGCATCTTTAGGACCGGCAAAAATGGCCCTCCTGGCTTCCGACACTTTGAGGTTGGTCAGCACAGGAAAGTCTATGTAAAATCCTTTGTCCGGAATACTTCCGCTTAACACCTTTTGAAAATATCTTGTAGGGCGTAAAATAAACGCTTTTTTGGTAGAGTTGTAGGTTCCGGAGAAATAATTTGATGTAATATCATCCATGGGCCGAATTAAATTGGCATCTGAATAGTAATAGGTAGATAATAAGGCGGGTAAGGTAAATCGTTCTATGTCGAATTCCTTTACCGGAAGCGTTATCTCCGCTTGATTCACAATCCATTTACCTTGCTGATTCAACTTGGTAAAGTGTGGAATTTGGCAGTAAATACGCAACCCCTGCATGGTTTGCAGATAGAGGTCTGGTTGCTGTGTATAGTTGTAAGAAGTATCAGCTAATTTTTGAGTAACACTAGGGTCACCTACCGAGTAGTCATGCGTAAATCGGTTAATGCGAATATTTTGCGACCCCGCCATGGAAATGGACACCGACTGAATGGGAGCGCTGGCATTATTAAAATATAAAACGATGGAAGATCCGGTAGCAGATAAATCGAACGCGGCGATTCCTCCATTTCCGGGGGAGGGCTGGAAAAGATTGGCTTTTACATACAATCCTTTGAGTACCGCTCTAATGTTGCTGTTTTTGAGTGAATCTGCGTCCAAAAGGCGTTGACCCAAATCGTTGCTCAATCGAATCCGAAGACGAGAAAAATCTGCGCCAGTTCCAAACTGCGGCACAAATCCCCGGGTAGCCAAAGGCTGTGAGGCGATGGAAAAATTTTGATTGCTTTGGTGATATCCCGTAGTGGCGGGTGGAGGTAAAATGGAATCCAGCACTTCAAAAACCTGTAATTCCTGATAGCCGGTAAACTTACTCACATCTCCATATCCTCTGTGGAACTGAAGAATCATCACCATAGAATCAATCTTTGGATTCACCCCAAAACTTTGAACTGGCTGTGTTATTGATACGGTGGATAAGAAGCCAGCTTGGGTTCTTCCCAAACTTGCATCCCACATGTCCCCTAACAAGGCATAACGCGCACCATCGGCACGCAAGGTATCGTCTCGTTCTACCCTGGCCAAAACCGTGAAAGTATCCACCACTTCCCCTTCAATAAATTCATCCGGAGGAATGATGTCGGGTCCATAAGCACTTTCCTCGGCACAACTGAAAAAAGTGAGTGACAGGAGGAGAAAATAAACGATACTTTTCATGGTCAAAAAATAAATATCCGCAAGGCACCATGGCCCTGCGGATAAGCGCTAATTTTTATTTTACGTGCATCAATCTGCAAGAACAACGGCATCGATGAGTTCATCGTAGAGGGTCGCCATAGGTCCGGCCATGTCATCTTCGGGCGTACATTTTAAAAGTCGCACACCTGATTTCTCAGCAAAGGCCACTAAATCTTCGGAAACCGCTTCATTAGAGAGCACTACCGCATCAGAGTAACGAATACTTTCCTTCATGATGGACACGTAGCGGGTATCTTCCGGTGCATAATCTTCTGATCGCATGTTGTTCCACAATACTTTTTCAGCAAATCGACCATCCAATGCGCCACTAAATTCATCTGTTTTATACAGTGAGGTAACCACCTTAGCGTGCTGATAAATAGGGTCTTCTTTCAATGCTGTTTTTAAATATACCGGAATCAATCCAGCCACCCAACCATGGCAATGAATGACATCTGGAATCCAGCCTAATTTCTTTACCGTCTCCAAAACACCGCGCGCAAAAAATATGGCACGCTCATCGTTGTCCTCAAAAAAAGTACCTGTTTGGTCACATAGGGTATGTTTGCGCCGGAAATACTCTTCGTTATCAATAAAATAAACCTGCATCCTAGCGGATGGAATAGACGCTACTTTAATGATAAGCGGCTGGTCTGAATCATTAACCACCAGGTTCATGCCGGATAGACGAATCACTTCGTGAAGTTGGTGCCTACGTTCATTGATGCACCCATATCTTGGCATGAAATTTCGGATTTCAAAACCATTTTCTAAAATGGCTTGTGGTAATTGCCGACAAATTTTAGACATGTTTGTTTCTGTTCCCAAGTAAGGCTCCATTTCTTGGGTCACATATAAAATCTTACGTTTTTCCATGCGGTGTATCTTCTGTGCTTCGGGCGGGTCTGCGTTTGAAACACTCTGCAAAATTAAGCAAATTTCGCCGACTTTTCAAAATTCTTGTTTTACTTTGTCTGCCATGGCCGGTGGTTTTTTGCCTGCCCATGCGGTAAACGAAATTTGTTTTTCCTTATTGTTTCAACCCACATGGAATTAATTCGCACCGCGGAGGCTCTTCAAATTTGGCGGAAAGCCCAAAACGACAAAAATGGTAGTGTAGGCTTTGTCCCCACCATGGGCGCACTTCATCAAGGTCATTTGTCCTTGGTCGCACAATCCGCTCAACATCACGACCAAACCTTGGTGTCCATTTTTGTAAATCCACTTCAATTTAACAACGCCAAGGACTTAGCGCATTATCCAAGAACACAAGATGCAGACATTTCACTCCTGGAAAAAACGGGCTGCACCGCCATTTATCTTCCGGAGGAAAAAGACATCTATGGCCAAACCGTTCCCTTATCCTTTGACCTTGGACCACTTGAACAATGGTTAGAAGGAGCGCATCGACCCGGACATTTTCAAGGTGTGGCCAATGTAATTGAACAACTGTTTTCTCAAGTGCAACCGAATGCCGCTTATTTTGGACTAAAGGACTATCAGCAATATTTAATTATTCGCCACCTCTCCGCACAAAGATTTCCCCACATTCGCATCGTTGGATGTCCTACCCTGCGAGACGCACAAGGGCTAGCCATGAGTTCCAGAAACACAAGGCTTTCACCCGAAGCCTATCACCAAGCGCTGGTGGTTCCAAAACTTCTGCTTACCATTCCTTCAGGGCACACCCACCAACCTTTTTCTGCTTTCACGGAACAGCTCCAACAAACGATACGTCAAAATCCGCTGTTAAGGTTAGAATATTTTTCGCTGAACCGTGCGGATAACCTACAACCTTTACAACACTTTGACCCTAACTTGCCCATGGTGGTTTCGGTCGCTTTCTATGCGGACGACGTAAGGCTCATTGACAATGTTTTGTTTTAATGGCGAAAAGGCCTCCTTACTTATTTGGCCCAAAGACAAAACCAACCTAACTTTTACTTTATGCTATTAAACCACTTCTTTAATACCTTTGTCAAAGCTGATTCCCTTATTATCGATTTTCGTTCCGCATGACAAACGCTCCATCCGCCTCTCGCATCAAAGAAATAGGTCGTATCCTTTTATTTTTAAGCCTTGGCGTGGCAGTAGTGTGGATTTTCTGGATTCGTATGGATGCAGAAGACAAAATGGCTTTTGGCCGTGCGCTGAAAGAAGCATCTTATGGCTGGATCATCCTTTCTTTTGGCATGGGACTGCTGAGTCACTACATTCGTGCATGGCGGTGGAGAGAACTCCTTGAAGTTTTTTCTTTTAAACCCAAAATGTACAACCTGTTCTTTGCGGTCATGAACATGTATTTTTTCAACATGTTGGTGCCGCGTTTAGGAGAAATCACCCGATGTGGTCTTCTACGCCAATATGAACAAGTCCCCATGGAAAAAGGATTGGGTTCGGTGGTCGCAGAGCGCGCCGTGGACATGCTCATGCTTTTGGGCATTATGGGACTTACCGCACTCATTCAATGGCAGCATTTCGGGAGCATTATTGCACAACTTCAGGCAAAGGGTGGCGGTGCGGCAGACGCCTCCGGGCCATCCTATACCAAATATTTCATTTTAGGCTTTTTCCTCCTTCTTTTCGTGGTGGGATTCTTGCTAAGAAAACACCCTAAAGTGCAGCCCTTACTTGGAAAAATTAAAAATTTAGCTTTGGGATTTTGGGAGGGACTTCGCGCCGTAACCAAACTTCGCCGGCCAGGTCTATTTATCCTGCAAACGTTACTCATCTGGGGCTTGTATTATGGCATGTCTTGGGTTTGCTTTTTGTCTATGCCTCAGGTGCCTGCGCCTTGGCTTTCACCCTTGACCATCATGGCCGCAGGTTCCATTGCCATCATTGTGGTTCCGGGTGGCATTGGCGCCTTCCCTGTCATTGTTGCCGCAGTGCTGGGTTTGCCACATTTAGGTAGTGTGCCAGATGGCGAAGGACTCGCCCTAGGTTGGATCATTTGGGGCGCGCAAACGTCTGTTGTTTTGATTGCAGGAGCGCTGAGTTTGGCACTGGTTCCTCTTTTCAACCGAAAAAAATAATGGCCACACCGCATATTTTTGATTCAATAAAAGCCCTTCAACCCTTCATACAAAGTTGGAAACTTAAGTCCGACACGGTGGTTTTTACCAATGGGTGTTTCGATTTGTTGCATGCAGGACATGTGTTTGTTTTGGAAGAAGCGGCCAAGTTGGGACAAAGGCTGGTGGTTGGTATCAATTCGGACGAAAGCATTGCGGGTTTAAAAGGGCCTCTCCGCCCCATTTTACCTTTGGCAGAACGCATGGCCATGGTGGCGAGCCTTCGCTGTGTAGATGCGGTGATTGCTTTTGACACCCCAACGCCGGAACATCTAATCCAAGAGATTTCCCCGAATATTTTGGTAAAAGGCGGCGATTATACCCCTGAAACTACGATAGGCGCTTCGTGGGTTCAAGCACATGGTGGAGAAGTAGTCATCATTCCTTTAAAGCCGGGATGGAGCACCACACACATTATTGAAAAAATAAAATCACAAAACCTTACCGAACTTTAAAACCATTGTATTTAATTAGAACATGGAATTACATACGTTTTTCATGTTCTTTCAAATAAAATATTTACATTTGTCGACCAAGTTTTAGTTATCTATTCACATGAAACAGTTCAAAACCCTTCTTTTGGGCGCCCTTGCGGCGGGTGTTATGTTCACCGGATGCTTAGGCAGCACAGAAGATGATATCATTGGTACCTGGAGATTGGTACCCGTAGACCCTACCGTAGTTCCTTTTGAATTGACCTTCAGAGAAGATTTCACCTTGGGATTCCGCGACTTACAACATGGTGCTGTAGCAGAAGGCACCTTTAAATTGGCGGCAGATTTTGACCACAGATACGTAGATATCATGGGATTGAATGAAGCTTGGGCTTGGTATGATTCTATCATTCCTCCCATGCCTGGTCAGCCACATCCTCTAATCAAAACCAAGTTTATTCAAAGCAAGCATGTGATCACCAAACTCAATGCGACCACTTTGATTCTTTCAACCAACATGAAATCCCCCAATAGCGACCGGGCCATTGACCAATATGACCTGATGCGGGTGAATCCATAAGACTTCATTTGTCTTACGGGAAAGCGGATGTTATCTTTGTGCTATAATGGCCAAGATAAAATCCGCTTTTTTTTGTCAATCCTGTGGACATGAATCCCCCAAATGGCTGGGGAAATGTCCGGGATGTGGCGCATGGAATAGTTTTACCGAAGAAATTGTAGAAAAAACGGTTTCTACGGGTATTTCCAGTGCTTCAGGGAAAAGGGATCCCCGACCCGTCCCCTATTTAGAAGCGGCGGAAGAAAAATCCGAAGGGGCACGCATAGCTACGGGAAATGAATTAGACCGCGTGTTAGGCGGCGGCATTGTACCGGGTTCCGTAATCCTTTTGGGTGGTGAGCCCGGCATTGGAAAATCAACCTTATTGCTGCAAACCGCCCTAAACATTCCCGGCAAACAAATTTTGTACGTATCGGGAGAAGAAAGTGAGCAGCAAGTAGGACTCAGGGCCAGACGCATGGCAGCCACCAACACCCAATGTGACATCCTCACCGAAACCAAACTGGAAGTCATTCTACGGATCGCGGAAAAAACCAAACCCCACCTTCTCATTGTAGATTCCATTCAGACCATGTACACAGGACTTATCGATAGTTCTGCCGGTTCCGTTTCCCAAATTCGAGAGTGTACAGGTCAATTGCTGCGTTTTGCCAAACAATCCGGCATCCCGGTGATTTTAGTTGGCCATGTAACCAAAGACGGCCAAATTGCCGGCCCAAAACTTTTGGAACACATGGTGGATGTGGTGCTTCAATTTGAAGGCGATCGACATCATCTGTTCCGGATTGTAAGGGCCCTGAAAAATCGGTTTGGCGCCACCACCGAAATTGGGATTTATGAAATGCGCAACCATGGACTGGCCGAAGTGGAAAATCCATCGGGGATGCTGATGAGTCAAAGAGAGGAGCAATTGAGTGGAACCGTCACGGGAGTAGTAACGGAAGGAGTAAGGCCCTTGTTGTTAGAAACACAAGCCTTGGTGAGTTCAGCTGTATATGGCACCCCACAAAGGTCAGCAACCGGATTCGATTTAAGACGCTTACATATGCTTTTGGCTGTGTTAGAAAAAAGATGTGGCTTCAGACTTGGGGTCTCCGATGTCTTTTTAAACCTGACCGGAGGCATTCGGATTGAAGATCCGGCGCTGGATTTGGCGGTGGTTTCCGCCATTTTATCTTCTGCCGAAGATGCCCCCGTAGATCCGGGCATTTGTTTTAGTGCCGAAGTAGGCCTCACAGGAGAAATTCGGCCCGTTCAGCGCATTGAACAACGTATCGCCGAGGCTGAAAAATTGGGATTTCATACATTATACACTTCTGCGTACAACCTCCGTGGGCTAGACCTTAGTCGTATGAAAATCAAAGTGGTAGGTTTGCAGCGTATGGAGCATTTGTACCGAGAAATATTTGGATAATTATGTCATTTACCACCCTTTCCACCCGCATTTTGCTCATTATGTTGCCCCTTCTTTGGGTAGCGTGCAGCCCGCGGGAAAAAAAGGAGGCGACCGACCTTCGCCCCTGGCTTCAACAAGGCGATTCACTGCGCGACCTTAGCCAAAAAACATTGATGAATGCTTTGTTAAAAGCTGGTGCAGATAGCGTTCCGGAACAAGCTGTGGCCTTTTGCCATGAGGAGGCCGCGGGGATTTTGTCTAACCTCACGGATGCCCAACACATCAAAATCCAAAGGGTGGCGGAAAAATTCAGAAACCCGAACAACGCGCTTCAACCCGAAGACCTGACGGTTTGGGACACATGGAAAAAACAATTGGCCCAAGGCCAGTCCTTAGCTTCAGAGGTAGAAATAAATAGAGAAAACCACAAGGTGTATCGGGCGCCCATTTTTTTGGGCATGCCCCTTTGTGAACGCTGCCATGGAGATGAAAATACCTTTTCTCCGGAACTACAAAAAACCTTGGCCCGTTTGTATCCAAACGACAAGGCAAGGAATTTTAGACAAGGCGATCTCCGGGGTATGTGGAAAATCACCTTTTTAAATCTTACAGGCCCATGATGAGATGGATCACGCTAGTTTTGGGAATTTGTACAAGCTTCTGTATCTCCCTTTGGTCACAAGACCTTCCTTTAGACCGCAGTTCGCCCCGGAATACCGTCTATCAATTTTTGTATTATACAGAGGAGGCGCATTACGCACCGGAAAAAGCAGGCCTTTGCTTTCGCACGAGCCCGGAGGTAAATCCAGCACTGGTCGCAGAAAAATTCAGACAAATCCTCAATGCCAGGGGCATAGAAATTCCGTTACATAAACTACCCGATACGCGTGATTATTGGGATACATTGCATTTGGCCCAAAGGGTGGAATTACCCATTTCCATACGAGGTCTCTACCTAGCTAAATCGGACAGCCTATGGTTATTCGATGAAACAAGCACCGCCAAAATTCCCGGCTTGTTCCGTGAGACTTTTCCTTTTGGGACGGACTGGCTTATGGCGCTTTTACCCGGCATGGCAGAAAAACAATGGCTTGGATTAAAGGCATGGCAGGTGTTGGGCATTTTGGTGATTGTATTGTTGTTTCTTGCCCTTCATGTTTTATCTACCAAACTGATTGAATGGCTCACTCAACGGCTCATTCATAGTCCAAGGGTAAGTACGGCTCAGCGGAAAGCCACGCATAAAATGTCCATTCCACTCAGTTGGTATGTTCAATTGCATGTGGTCCAGTTGCTGGTTCCCTCGCTGCAGTTACCCATGCCGCTAGCTCATGTGATCATGTTGGGATTGGACATGTTAGCTCCCGTGGTGCTCACCTTTACCTTGTGGCGCGGGGTCGATTTAGCCATGGTTTTCGCAGCCGAAAAAGCAGAGAAAACAGAGACCACCTTGGATGATCAATTGGTTCCACTTTTACGAAAAATATTAAAAGTATTGACCCTTGGCTTTGGTTTGGTTTTGGTGCTTAGGGCGCTTAACTTCAACATTGCCGCACTTATTGCAGGTGCCTCTTTGGGCGGTTTAGCCTTGGCTTTGGCCGCACAAGACACCATTAAAAACATGTTTGGCTCTTTGATGATTTTCTTAGATAAACCCTTTCACATTGGTCATTGGATTTTAGCGGATGGTGTAGATGGAGTGGTGGAAGAAGTAGGTTTTAGAAGCACAAGGGTTCGGACGTTTCAAAATTCTGTGGTCTATGTGCCCAATGGCAAAATTTCGGACATGGTGGTTAACAACATGGGCATGCGTCAGTACCGAAGATATCAGGCCATGCTGGGCATAGAATATGGTACACCGGCAGATCGGATAGAAGCCTTTGTGAAAGCGCTTCGTGACTTGGCCAATGAATATCCAGCAGCCGTTCAAGGTCAGTCGCAAGTCCATCTTTTTTCTTTTTCCGCCTCGTCATTAGACATCCGTTTTCAGGTGTTTTTGGATGTGCCCAACTTCGATGCGGAGTTGGCATGCAGGGAAGCGTTGATGTTTTCCATCCTTCGTTTAGCGGAACAATGCGAGGTTGGCTTTGCCTTCCCGACCCAAACCTTGCATGTGGCTTCATTGCCGACCAACGGAAATGCTAACGTTCGTTAGAAAGAGGAACAAAACTTCATGTTTCACGTTCAATCGGTTATGAAAAAGAGAAGCTTATTGTTCCTAGCGATGGCCTTGATGTTTCAAATGGGTTTTACCCAAAATTGGCAGGTTCAACCTAAAGACACGCGTATCTCATTTAAAATCAAAAACTTCGGACTTTGGGTCGAGGGCAGCCTTACAGGAATTCAAGCGCAGATTCAATTTGATCCTTCTTCCCCTGCTTCAGGAAAAATGGAAGGCAAGGTTCCTGTTTCTTCTATTTCAACCGGCATAAAAAAACGAGACGAACATTTACAAAAGGAGGATTACTTTCATGCCCAAGCGTATCCATTTATCATCATGCGCTCGGAAAAGCTTGAGGGACAAGGAGGAGAATTCCGTTTTACCGGGCAAATTGACATACGCGGGGTACGTCAGTCCATACAATTTCCCTTTTTCTTCGTGGAAAAGGATGGACGGGGATTGTTTACGGCAAATTTTAGCTTAAACCGTTTAGCCTTTCAGGTAGGGCCCTCTCAAGGGCCTTTAGGTACACAAGTAGACGTATCGCTTAGCGTGCAGGTGAAGGCGCCTTCTGAACAGGAATGAACAAGTCCATGTATTCCCAACGGAAGCGAATTCCATTTTTTTCGATAAAAAAATCGAGGCGTTCAGCCATTTGGTCTTGAAAAACAGGTCGAACCCGTGCGCGCAGTGCGTCTTCGCCTTCTTTATAATCGTAGGCACCCCAGGTATCCCATTGGGCATTAAAGATCAGGGTCCACTCCCCGTCTTGGCTAGGTAAAGTAAAAAAACCATATTTCCCGGCGGGCAAGGGTTGGCCAGCTACCAGCACAGGCGCAGAGAACTCCATGGTGGTGGTTTCATTGGCACCGGAACGCCAAACTTCGTTCCAAGGCACCAATTCCCCCCAGATTTTGCGGCCTTTGGTGGCAGGAGAGCCGTACGTTACCGTTACTTTCACCTGGTCAATGAGACCTGTGGTTACCTTTTGTGGAGAGGGTCGGTCTTCATTTCGAATTTCCGTGCGCGGCCCTAAGGTATCTGCCAATGCAGTGGTATCTGAATGGTCCGCATTATTACCTTGAGAAGATCCGCAAGCGAACCAAATTGGGAACAACAGGGTTCCTGCAAATAACCATTTTTTCATACCTTAAATTTAAATAAAACTCCGGAAACCAGCCATGGAAATATTAAATTTGACAACGAAAACCGAAATAGATTGTTTTACCATTTTAAACTGAATACTTATGGCATTTGAACTTGCACCTTTACCTTACGCTTACAACGCATTAGAGCCCCATTTTGATGCGATGACCATGGAAATCCACCATTCTCGCCATCATGCGGCGTATACCAATAACCTCAATGCAGCTGTTGAAAATACAGACATGGCCGGTCTTAGCATTGAAACCCTCATGGAAACCATTTCAAAAAGACCCATGGCGGTACGCAACAATGGCGGAGGTTATTACAACCACAATTTATTCTGGCAAATTTTGTCTCCCACAGGAGGCGGTGTTCCAGAAGGAAAACTAGGCGAGGCCATTACCAAAGCGTTTGGGTCTTTCGATGCCTTTAAAACTGCATTTTCACAAGCAGCTGCCACGCGTTTTGGCTCCGGTTGGGCTTGGCTCGTGGTGCATGATGGCAACCTTGTGGTAAGCTCTACGCCGAACCAAGACAACCCATTGATGGACATTGCCGAAGTAAAAGGTACGCCCATTCTTGGTCTCGATGTATGGGAACATGCCTATTATCTCAAGTTTCAAAACAAGCGTCCGGATTATATTTCCACCTTTTGGAACATTGTTAACTGGAACCACGTGGCTGCTTTGTACGAAAAAGCGACGAAATAATTTAAACTGAACCAATGACAAGCCGTCTTTTCTAGGAAAGACGGCTTTTTTATGTTCCAACCAAGATAAAACTGTACCTTTGGAAAGTGTGGAAGACACTATTTCGTCGATTTTTTGCCCTACACAGGCTTCCTTTGCAATGGGCCAGAAAAAAACTGAATGCCTCCGCTTTTTTGTTTCTTTCCGCGATACTTACCGGAATTAGTGCAGGGCTGGCCGCGTATGCCTTAAAAAGTCTGGTGCATTATGTGAATGTATTTTTTATCCAAGAAAACCCCATTCCTTTCGGGCGGTACATGTTGCCCTTTTTCCCGATGATTGGCCTTTTGCTCTGTGTGTTTGTGGTGCGATATTTTTATAAAAACGAAGCAGGCAAAGGCATAGCGCGGGTTTTACAGGCCATTGCCAGACAAAACAGCGTAATTCCGCCCAACCGGATGCATTCGCAGGTGGTAACAGCTGGAATCACTGTAGGACTTGGAGGTTCTTCCGGATTGGAAGGTCCCATTGTCGTTACAGGCGCCGCCATTGGCTCCAATTATGCCAGAAGTTATCGCTTGGGTTACCGGGAACGGACCTTGTTACTTGCTGCAGGTGTAGCCGGCGGAATCGCTGCCGTCTTCAATGCGCCTGTGGCCGGCCTGATGTTTGCCATTGAAATCATATTGGCCGGGGTAGTACTTACAGAATTTATGCCCTTGATTGTAGCGGCTGTTTCAGGCGCCTTATGCGGACAACTCCTTTTGCATCAAGGCGTCCTTTTCCATTTTGACCACCTGCCGTCTTTTTACATTAAAGACCTGCCTTGGTTCATTCTTTTAGGATTTTTAGCCGCCAACCTTTCCATTTATTATGGAAAAGCCACGCATCAGGTGGAATTGTTTTTTTACCGGCTTCGCCATTGGCCTTACGCCCGAGCGGTGATGGGAGGTTTGGTTCTAGCGCTTTTGATTGCCCTATTTCCAGCCTTGTTTGGGGAAGGTTTTAGTTTTTTACAAGCTTTGATTGACGGGCATCCAGAGCGACTTTTACAAGGCAGCCTAATTCCCTGGCCTAGTACCTCTTCTTTTTGGCTTATATTGGTAATCGGCTGTACCGTCCTTTTTAAGTCCATTGCCACAGCCACCACCATTCATGCCGGCGGAAATGGAGGCAATTTTGCCCCTTCACTTTTCATGGGCGGCATGCTTGGTTGGACATTCGCTCAGGTAATCAATTTGTTGTTTGATTCAGAAGTGTCGTCCACCCAATTTATGTTGGTGGGTATGGCCGGGATGTTATCAGGCGTCATGTATGCGCCTCTTACCGCCATTTTTTTGATTGCCGAAATTTCAGGCAGCTACACCTTAATATTACCCTTGATGGTGGTGGCAGCCGTAAGCTATTTTACGACAAGGTACCTTAGACCTATTTCTCCGGAAACTGCTTTACTCGTGGAAAAGGGAGAGATTTACACCGGCCATAAAGACGAAAATGTCTTGCAAAATATTGCTTTAAGCAAAATTGTTGAAAAGGACATCTTGTCGCTGCGAGCAGAACAGACCTTGGGTGATTTGGTGGAAGCCATTCGGGCAAGTCCACGGCAAATTTTTGCCATTACCACAGAAAAAGGTGACTTTTTGGGACTCATTTCGTTGGAACAAGTCAAAACTATTCTTTTCGACAGAGAACAATATGAGGTGATTCGTTTAGAATCGCTTGTAAAGCCTCCAGTAGGAATTTTACCCGTAGATGCATCGATGAAAACGGTGATTCATATCTTTGAGGAGACCGGTGCATGGAATTTACCTGTGGTGCAAGGAAGCCAATTTATTGGGCTTATCTCCAGAAGCAGTGTTTTTTCCGCTTATCGCAATGAATTGATTCGCCAAAGCTAATGACCATTTCACGCACTTCAAGATGGCCTTGGATAGGAGTATTACTCCTGCATTTTTTACATTTTCTGCCGTATTTTATATCGAGTGACCCCTACATCCGCATTCATGATACCTTGGAAGGCGAGTTAGGCTGGTTGCATTTGCAGTCTATACAACCAGCACCTTTTTCCACCGCATCAGGGCAGGAAATTGCCCAAACCATGAACGGTTTGCCACGAGATGCCGTGCCCGGTCCATTTTCTATCGTGAATGTTTTTGTCCATGTATTTGGGACTTTCACAGGCTATATGATTCACCGTGGCTTAGTGCATGTGGTGGCTTTTTGGAGCATGTATTGGCTGCTGGGAGGTCTGGGATATAAAAATGTCTGGCGTATTTGGGGCGCGTTGGTCTATAGTTTTGTGCCCTTTTTCTCGGTTTTTGGTATTGCCATTGCCGGACTTCCGGCCATTTGGGCGGCGGGACAAAGCTTGCTTCACCATCCCAAACATGTGGGGGCCTGGCTTGTACTGCTAATTTTCCCCTTTTGGGCCAGTGCCATTTGGGGAGCGCCGGCTTCCGTTTTGATTTTAAGTTTGTTAGGCTTAGACTATCTTAGGAAGCAACGTAAAATTCCTTGGGCAGCCGTCGGAGGCATGGTACTACATGTAGGAGGTTTCCTATTGGCCCTTTTTCCCATGCTGCGGCTGCTATGTTGCCATCCGGATTTTATTTCTCATCGAACCGCCTATATTCCCGATCCCCCCGATTTTGCATCAGCGACTGGAGAGTTTTTACAGCTTTTATTTATTGGGCATTACCATACAGGCATACTTATGACCTTGCCTATTATTGTGGTGGCCTTGTTGTCCTTGGGTCGTGAAAAACCCTATCGATGGTTGTTCCCAGCCATTTTTGCCATTTGCTTTTTTCAGGCCGGCTATCCACTGGCCGCGCCATTCTTTGAAAACCATCTTCCTTTCGTAGATGCCATACGGCCGAACCGATTGCATACCTTACTGCCCATGTTATGGGTGGTTCTATTGGTCCGATCCCTCACCGCCATTGACTTGCATCAGTTGGGTAGGTGGATTCCGTCCATGGCTGTGGCGGCACAGCTAACCATTGGTTTTTTAGCCCATGATGAAATTTTACATAATTACAGAAACCTGCTTGGCTTTTCCAAATTCCCTGGACATAAAGCTTTTGTAGCCAAGCCTTTATTCGATGCCTTTAAAGCGCATACCGGCAAATCCCCTGAGAATTATCGGGTGATTTGTCTAGGCTTTCCTCCCGCAGTAGCTTGGTACAATGGTTTATACACTTTAGACGGACTGCATGCCATTTATGATTTAAGGTACAAAAACAGATTCTACCGACTTATTGCCAGAGAATTAAACAGAGAACCGAAGCTAAAAAAATACTTTTTGAACTGGGGAAATCGGTGTTTTATCTTTTCTGCAGAAATTGGATTTCGTCCGGACGCTTTTATCCCAACCCTTCATCAAGGAAAACGAATTCAAAATCTTCTGCTCAATTCTGAGGCCTTTCAGGAAATGGGAGGTACCTACCTTTTATCCGCCTTACCCATAGAAAGTAGTGCTTTTAACCATTTTACACTAAAAGAAACTATTACCTCACCGGAAATCCCTTGGAATTTGTACATTTACACCAGTTTTTCAACAGCTGAATGAATATTTTTACTTATCCGCGCCGCTATGTCCAAGTTTTGTGGATGCTACTCATACCAGCGGGGCTTCCGGCATTCCTGGCATGGCTTGTGGCAGAAAGGCAACTACATCGTGGAGAATTTGCCAAGGCCAGAAAAAATACCAAACTAGGTTTTAGGCTCCTAAATATTGGGGTGGCGATTTCACTTATGGCCATAGTTGCTGCAGGAGTCATCGTGGTTTGGATGGGAGGAAGTCTTATACCTGCCATCGGCTCTTTCTACTGAAAAAGGGCTTTTTGACAACATGAATTCATTCTATCTCTAATACTTATGGAAACAGGAATATTGCATTTACACGGCGGCCTGCGCTATATCGTTTTGGCTTTGCTGATTTGGGCCATTGTATCCAATCTTTTGCGCAAAGGTCAGCCTTTTGGGTCGGCCGATCGCAAATTGGCCATGTTTGCCATGGTGTCTACGCATATTCAATTGGTTTTGGGCATTTTGTTGTGGGTATTGTTGGGTCATGTGAACAATTTGGCCATGATGGACAATGCCGTTTTACGTTTCAAAGCGCTTGAACATCCAGTGGCCATGCTGCTTGGCATCATTCTTATTACCGTCGGCTACTCTACCGCCAAGCGCATGAAAAACGATGCGGCCAAGCGCAAACGCATTGCCCTATTTTATGCCTTAGGTTTACTCGTCATTTTATCCCGCATACCATGGCCCTTTGTTGTAGAAGGTGGAAAATGGTTTTAAGCCTTTTTTCCTTTTTTCCTTTGGTATTTTTTATGGCGTGTCAGCAGGGAAGCCCAAGTGCCTCTGCTACAACCCATGACCAACAAGCCGGAACATCTGTTTATCAAAAATATTGCGTGGCCTGCCACGGTAGCCAAGGAGATTTAGGCCTTCAAGGAGCGCCCAACTTGAAAACCTCTGCGCTGGATGAACAAGCACGCATCGAAGTGATTACCCATGGACGTGGCGTGATGCCCGCTTATGAAGTATTGCTAACCAAAGAAGAAATACAGGCGGTTGCCCAATACACCTTGTCTTTACAATGATAGACAACCCAACGTATAAAAAATTAAGCGACACGCCGGAAAAAGCGGTACTTATTGGCATCATTCATCAGCACCAATCCGAAGCACAACTCAAAGAGTATCTGGATGAACTTGCTTTTCTGGTAGATACGGCCGGTGCAGAGGAGATGAAGCGCTTTGTTCAGAAACTGGACAAACCTAATCCCTCCACCTTTATTGGCTCTGGAAAAATTGAAGAGGTCAGGGAATTTGTAGAAATGGCCGGGGTAGATATGCTGGTGTTCGATGATGAGTTGAGTCCATCTCAATTAAAAAACATTGAAAAAATCTTTAATCCGGACCCTAACAGCCTGGAAAAGAAGGTAAAAGTATTGGATCGAACCCACCTTATCCTCGATATTTTTGCCCAAAGGGCACGCACATCGCATGCTAGAACCCAAGTAGAATTGGCACAATATCAATACCTTTTGCCTCGTCTAACCCGTATGTGGACGCATTTGGAACGACAAAAAGGCGGTATTGGAATGCGTGGACCCGGAGAAACGGAAATAGAAACCGACCGAAGGATCATTCGGGAAAAAATTGCCTTGCTGCGAGACAAGCTGAAAACCATCGACTTGCAGATGGCCACCCAAAGAAAAAACCGGGGCGAATTGGTCCGGGTAGCGCTGGTGGGTTATACCAACGTAGGGAAAAGCACCCTGATGACCTTGTTGAGTAAATCCGAAGTGTTTGCAGAAAACAAACTATTTGCCACTTTAGATACCACTGTTCGAAAAGTGGTTCTTGAAAATTTACCCTTTCTACTGTCCGATACCGTAGGATTTATCCGAAAACTACCTACTCAATTGGTAGAATCCTTTAAATCGACCTTGGACGAAGTGCGGGAATCGGACCTTTTGTTGCATGTGGTAGACATCAGTCATCCCCAATTTGAAGCACAAATTCAAGTGGTTCAAAAGACCTTGGCAGAAATTGGCGCCGGAGATAAACCCGTATTGATGGTCTTCAATAAAATTGACCAATTCCAAACGCCGGAATTTGACCCATTTGATTTGGGAGAAACGCCGGCACCACTGGATTTAGAGCAATTGCAACGTACCTGGATGAACCGCGGCGACGTGGAAGCCATTTTTATTTCAGCTGTTCAAAGAACCCATTTGGACGCATTTCGAAAAGTTTTGTATGATAAAATCGCCGCCATACATCGGGAGCGGTATCCTTACAACCATTTTTTATATTAAGCATGTACCCAGCCCATTTTTTTGCGGTTCATCAAGCGCTGGAAACCATATTTTCCGGACAAAAGCCGGCAGATAAGGTGTTAGAACAGCTTTTCAAAACCCAGAAAAAAATGGGAGGGAAAGACCGTGGCGTTATTGCAGAAGCCACGTATGGCACCGTCCGTTTTTGGCGATTACTCAACACCCTTTCGGGGCGAGAGGCCACAGACCTGTCCATCGAGGCCAACGGAATCCGCGTAGGACTGTGGCATAGGCTACAAGGAAAAGCGGTTCCTGCCTTGAAAGAATGTACCCAAGCAGGGAAAATAGACCTTGCCGGAATAAAACATTTACCCCACGCCGTGCGGGCCTCCATACCAGATTGGTTGGAAGACCTTGGAGACAAAGCCTATGGCCATCAATGGCCAACGCTTATGGAAGCATTGAATCAGCCGGCACCCGTCCATTTCCGAATCAATACGCTGAAAATAGCCCCGAAAAACTTTTTTTCCGAAACCACTTTACCCGTTCGACCGGTGGAACATTTCCCCTATGGTGCGGTAGCAAAAGAAAGAATGTCGGTATTTCGGCACCCGGAGTATTTAGCAGGACAAATTGAAATTCAGGATTTAGGCTCCCAGCAGATTGGACCGTTTTTAGAGGTGACACCAGGAATGCGCGTGATTGATGCCTGTGCAGGTGGAGGTGGAAAAGCCCTTCATTTGGCAGCTTTAATGGAAAATAAAGGGCAAATCCTGGCCATGGACATTCATGGTTGGAAACTTGAACAAGTAAAAATTAGGGCTAAAAGGGCTGGTGCACACAATCTGGAAATCCGGGTCATAGAAAACCAAAAAACCATCAAACGCTTAGCCAAATCGGCCGATCGGGTGTTGCTCGATGTGCCATGTTCCGGATTGGGCGTTTTGCGAAGAAATCCGGATGCCAAATGGAAAATGCAACCGGAGAGAATACAGGAACTCATTCAAATACAAAGAGACATCCTAGATAAGTATGCGGAGATGGTGAAGCCGGGTGGAAAATTGGTGTATGCCACCTGTTCTATTCTGGTGGAAGAAAACCAAGCCCAGGTTCAGCATTTTTTACAAAATCATACAGACTTCACCTTTGAGGAAGATCATTTTCAACCTCCCGGCCTCACCGATGGGTTTTACATGGCCCGAATGAAAAGAAAGGCGGAGTAGGGTTAGACTAATTAAATCATATTGAGTCCATCGAAACGTGGCCGTTGAGTCTACCGAAACGCGGTCGTTGAGTCTACCGAAACGTGGTCGTTGAGTTTACCGAAACGAATAAGGCGACAATCGAAATTTGGGGCTACGCCCACCCCTCCCCGTAGTCAATTTATCGAAACAGTCCGACATCATTCGGATATTAAACGTGTATAATTGATTAAAATTGATGGGTCTAAGATTTCAATAATTCCTCAGGACCAATTTGATAAAATGCCTTGGTTGAGCGCGCCGAAACGCGGTCGTTGAGTTTATCGAAACGAATAAGGCGAATACCAAAAATTGGGGCTACGCCCACCCCTCCCCGTAGTCAATTTATCGAAACAGTCCGACATCATTCGGATATTAAACGTGTATAATTGATTAAAATTGATGGGTCTAAGATTTCAATAATTGCTCAGGACCAATTTGATAAAATGCCTTGGTTGAGCGCGCCGAAACGTGGTCGTTGAGTTTACCGAAACGAATAAGGCGACAATCGAAATTTGGGGCTACGCCCACCCCTCCCCGTGGTCAATCTATAGAAATAGTCCCACATCATTCGGATAGTAAACGTGTATAAACGATTAAAATTAATGGTGCTGAGATTTCAATTATTACTCAGAACCCATTTGATAAAATGCCGTGGTTGAGTTTACCGAAACGCGGCCGTTGAGTTTACCGAAACGTGGTCGTTGAGTCTATCGAAACGTGGTCGTTGAGTTTACCGAAACGCGGCCGTTGAGTCTGCCGAAACGTGGTCGTTGAGTCCATCGAAACGAATAAGGCGAAAACCAAAAATTGGGGCTACGCCCACCCCTCCCCGTGGTCAATCTATAGAAATAGTCCCACATCATTCGGATAGTAAACGTGTATAAACGATTAAAATTGATGGTGCTGAGATGTCAATAATTGCTCAGGAGCAATTTTATTTCGCTTACAGATATGACCAGAAGTCAAATGCAAGATGTGGTTATTATTAAATGGCTTAGCTTAAAAAGTACCATTGAATACCTTGGTGTATGGTAAGCCTCGTACAACCCTGATTTTAATTACACCGAATCCGGTACAATTAGAAATGGAGTAGGCAGCAATACCTTTGATTTATTTGTTAAAAACAGGATAGATGCAACCAACGTCTATTGGTCTTTCTGCAAAAGCCGGCAGATATGGTGGAACCTACGGGCACAAAGACATTGCTTTCCATGTTGGAATGTGGATTCGTGTTATACTCCTTTTTCCCTAGCCACCAACCGCTTACAAAAACTTATCTCCCAAAGTCAGCTTGATGTCATTGAGATAGTTTTTTATCTCCTGCTCGTCCTGCTTGCGGCATACCAACAACATGTTTTCCGACTCTGCCACAATCATGTCGGAAAGGCCTTGAAGCACTACGAGGCGTTTACCTTGCAGGTGAATCATGCAATCTTTGGTATCATAAACCAAAATGGGCTGTCCGGCAATGGCGTTTTGGTGCTCATCTTTGGGCAATTGTTCATATAAAGAACCCCAAGTGCCTAAGTCACTCCAGCCAAAGTCGGCCATAAGCATGGCCACATTGGTAGCTTTTTCCATGATTCCGTAATCTACGGAGATGTTGCGCACCATGGTGTATACCTGACGAAGTTTATCCTTGGCTTTAGGTGTTTCCCATACGGTTTCCATTTCCTGAAACAAGGCCGCTTCTTCGGGCAAATACTGCTGAAATGCCTGAATAAAATCGGATGCTTTCCAAATAAAATTTCCGGAATTCCAGAAGAATTCACCCGTACTTAAAAAAGTTTCTGCCAACTCACGGTTGGGTTTTTCGGTAAAGGTTTTCACCTTCCGCACTTTGGGATGCTGAGGCACCGGCTTGGGTTCAAACTGTATGTACCCATATCCTGTGTCCGGCCTATGGGGCTTAACGCCCAAGGTCAGCAACATGGGTTGTTGGTTCACAAAATCCAAACCTTCCTTTAAGATTTGGGCAAAGGCATCTTCTCGTAAAATAAGATGATCCGCCGCGGCCACGACCAAGCAAGCATTGGGATCGGAATGATGAATGCGATAGGCGGCGAAGGCTGCACAGGGTGCCGTATTTTTACGTGCGGGCTCGGCTAAAATATGGGCTGAAGAAAGTTGAGGAAGCTGTTCGGCGACCAAATGAGCATAATCCTCGTTAGTAACCACCCAAATATTTTCTTCGGGGCAAACCATGGCCATGCGCCTATACGTGGCTTGCAGCAAGGTTTCGCCCGTTCCTAAAATATCCAGAAACTGCTTGGGCAAATCTTTCCGTGACATCGGCCAGAACCGACTTCCCACTCCACCGGCCATAATCACGGCATGATAATGTTGCATGGCAATCAGGTATTGAGGTACAAACTTACATAACGCTACCACATTTCCCAACCCGGTGTAAGGTTCTTATCTAAAGAAGGGTTAACAAGGCGTGACCCAAATCTGGGAAGAGACCAAAAATAGGCCTCCCGTTTTCATTTCTTCCATAAGCACGCGGGTTCTTCTTTTCTCTCGCTTTTTATACACTTTATCTTTATACATAAAGTGACTTCCTACGGGTAAAAGTTCCAAACACTGCATTCCCGTCGGCCCTGTGATGGGTACAGATTCACTTTGGGCCAATGGGGTAACTTTTAGCGTCGGCGTAATTAAAAATACTTTTCCTGTGGCGGGTTCTGCGCAGGATACTTTGGCTTGGTGCATACCGGCCCTCACCATAATGCGACCATCCGGAAGCCTAAATGCGGCGCCTTGAGGGAGTTCGCCAATGGCCAAAGGGCCTTGCGTTTGTTCTGCAGGAAAGGCATTGGGGGCTTGGGCTGGCGTGGCCTCCATGATGGCCGGCACCAAAAAAACCTTACCCGATGGATGAGCAATACATTCAAAACGTGTGCGGCGACGGCGTCCCCGTTGAAACAATCGACCATCTTTCAAAGTAAACCACTGTCCTTCATTTACTTCTTCCACCAAAAGTCCGGGTTGCGCATTGAATTGGCGCAAGGCACGATACAATTCCGGGTCGGCGCAAGTAGAGGCGCCCGGAGCAGTCACATGCGTCACCACTGCCATGGCCAAATCGTCTGGAAAAATGTTTTGCTCCAACCAATGGGCTAAAAGTCTTGCATACACAGCCTTCCATTCGCCGCCATGGGGCAAAACCTTGTTTTGGTATTTTTCCCAAACAAATAAATGGGCCATTTCGTGGGTAAGTGTCACCAAAAAGGCAAATGGATTTAGGTCAGCATTAATGGAAATTTCATGCTTTCCGCTCAACTGTGGGGGGCGATAATCTCCCAACTTGGTCTTCCGGGATTTGGCAATTTTCAAACGAACACGATGGGTCACCAACCAGTCGGTCACTACCGGAATGGCTTGTTCCGGAATATAATGTGCCAATTTGCGGGCCAATTCGTCTTTGGTCATGAAAAAAGGAAGGCAGTTTTAAGCCGTGAAAAATACTAAAAAGGAAGGCGCGGCTAAAAGAAAACGCTAAAAAAAGAGTTGTAACTTGTAACAAACTTCTCCGATGCCAAGAACCAAGAAAAGCGCTCCGGCAACCCCAAAAATCTTTGTGCTGGACACCTCCGTCATCCTTTACAACCACACCGCTTTAACCAGTTTCGATGCCCATGACGTGGTGATTCCCATTCCCGTCCTTGAAGAACTGGACCATTTCAAAAAAGGAAATGACATCATTAATTTCGAAGCTAGGGCCTTTATCCGTACGCTAGATAATTACTCCGAAGGGCGCCCTTTAACCGATTGGATTCCGCTGAACGGCAAAGACAAAGGGCAATTTAAGGTGGCACTTGACGGTGAAACCACCCCCGATGCCTGTCAAGTTTTTGGAGAAGACAAACCGGATCACCGGATTTTAAATGCTGCGCTTCGACTGCGCAGTGAACATCCTGAGCGTAAAGTAGTTCTGGTTTCTAAAGATGTAAACCTTCGCATCAAAGCGCGGGCATTGGATTTACAGGCCGAAGATTTTGAAACAGGTAAAATTAAACATGTCGATACCCTATACGATGGTAAGACAACGGTAGAAGGCGTTTCCGCCGTGCTCATTGAACAAATTTACCAAGAAGGGTTTGCAGGTTGGAAGGAACTGTTTAAAGAAGAGCCCATTCCACACCATTATTTTATTTTAAAGAACAGCAAATCCTCCGTCCTTTGCTATTACAATCCTTTGAGCGGTTTGTTGGAACGGGTAGAAAAAACATCGGCCTTTCAGATCAAGCCACGAAATGCGGAACAGGTGTTCGCCCTGCATGCCTTGATGAACCCTGAGGTACAATTGGTGACCATTCAAGGCGTGGCAGGTACTGGAAAAACCTTATTGGCCCTAGCAGCGGCCTTGGAACAGCGACGGAATTTCCGCCAAATCTATTTGGCCCGTCCCATTGTTCCCCTCAGCAACAAAGACCTTGGCTATTTACCCGGAGACATAAAATCCAAGCTCAATCCCTACATGGAGCCGCTTTTCGATAACCTCAAATTCATACAATCCGGCTTCGAGGAAAAGGAAAAAGATGGAAAGAAAATCTCAGAAATGCTGGAAAATGAAAAATTGGTCATCACGCCACTCGCCTATATCCGAGGCAGAAGTTTGTCCCATATCTTTTTTATTGTGGATGAAGCCCAAAACCTCACCCCGCATGAAGTAAAAACCATCATTACACGTGCAGGAGAAGGCACCAAAATCATATTTTGTGGTGACATTTACCAAATTGATACGCCTTATTTAGACGCCCAATCCAATGGACTTTCCTACCTCATTGATAAAATGCACCGCCATCCCATCCACGCACATATCACACTGGAAAAGGGCGAACGCAGCGAACTTGCCAATGTAGCCAATCAACTCCTGTAAAATGGAAAAACTGCCAAACTTGGAGATTCCATTCATAATCCGGTATTTTGCGATATGATACGTTGGTTCACGCTGCTCTTTTTCGCAGCCTTTTCGCTTGGAAAGGCACAGAATTTTTCCGAAAAATTTCAATCCTACCTTCAGGTCAGGGATACCCTTCGGATGGATACGTTGCTACACCAATGGCGAAAAGAAAGTCCTGAAGACCCAGAACGGTTTGTTTGCGCATTTAACTATCAGATGCACATGGCTTTTGTCCATTGGGAAAAGCGAAAAGACAGCCTTGTCATGTTTAAAGCATTGCCTACTTTAGACAGTGGTTTACAGCGCTTTCCAAGAAGATTAGACATGTATCTTGGAAAGGCTTATGTGTACCAGCAAATGCATTTAACCGAGCCCTTTTTACAGACTTGCCAAAGTCTGTTGGAACAGGGAAAAGCATCCAAACAAGGCTGGCAATGGAACCATGGTCAGCCCGTAAGCCACGCAGAAGACATCATCACCCAAGCCTTCCATGAATACATGGACCAAACCGATGAAAGAACACTGCAACTAAAAATCGGAGAACTTCTTTTAAAATATTATCCAAATCATCCGCCCACCACCATTCGCGTTGCAGAGCTGCATTTTCAGGTAAAAAGTTGGGATATCGGCATTAAGCTGCTGGAAAAAGCCAGAAAAGCGCATCCGGGCCATCCTGAAATTGCCTTGCGGTTAGGCATCGCGTATGCAGAAACAGGAAAATTAAAAGAAGCTGAAAAAATGTTCAACATGGCCATAGAATATGGATTTGGCCCTACGGCGGACGAAGCGGCAGAACGCCTCAAAAGCCTACGCCCGTGAACAAAATGAGGATTTAACTTTTTACATCACGGGGGAAAATTCGCCATGGAAGAGAGAAAAAAAGATCACATTTTACTGGCTTTCGAGTCGCAAACGGAAAAACCGAATCCGAGATTTTTATATGAACCCTTATTTGGTGTTCATCCTACCGGAAAGGGATTGCCTCCCCTTCCCTTCCTTGGCAAAGAAATGAAGGCTCCCATTTGGATTTCCAGCATGACCGGTGGGACGGCCATGGCGCGCACCATCAATGAAAATTTGGCACGTGCCTGCGCTGAATTTGGTTTAGGCATGGGCTTAGGTTCTTGCCGACCCTTATTGGAAAGCAACGTAAGATTTGAAGATTTCAACCTTCGTCCCATTTTAGGAAAAGATCGGCCCTTTTTTGCCAACTTGGGTGTGGCTCAAGTGGCCGAATTGGCCCGCAAAGGTCAGCTCCAAAAAATCACGGATATGGTAGGAAAATTAGAGGCAGATGGCCTCATTTTTCACATCAATCCGCTCCAAGAATGGCTGCAACCGGAAGGCGATGTTTTCATAGAATCCGCTGCAGATACCTTAGATAAGCTATTGGCGCACGCTCAATTTCCTGTGATTGTAAAGGAAGTTGGTCAAGGCATGGGGCCAAAAAGTTTGGCACATCTGCTTCAATTACCTTTGGCAGCCATAGATTTTGGCGCGTTTGGAGGAACCAATTTTTCAAAATTAGAATGGCTCCGGGCGCAAGACCATGAAAAGTATCATCAAAGTCCTTTTGTACACGTAGGTCACACTGCTCCGGACATGTTGGGTTTTGTGAAAGATTGTTTGGAACAAACGGGTGGTAAAACCAAGGTGCCCCACCTAATTATTTCTGGCGGAGTGAAGGATTTTCTGGAAGGTTGGGCACTTATCCAACAGGCGCCGCTTCCGGCAGTGTATGGTCAGGCTTCTGCCTTTTTGGAGTATGCGCGAGGGGAGTATCTACATTTGTCACGCTTTGTAAAAAGCCAAGTGGATGGATTGGAAATGGCGTATCGGTTTATGCGACTAAAAGAATAATCATTCTTTTTCAGCAACATGCCATGCCAACCCAGCGGAAAAGCTATGTAAAATCAACGAGGCTTTCCCGGTTCAAGGTCTAAGCAAATATTCTTGGGTTCTGTAAAGAAACGTAAAGCTTCCCAACCGCCTTCCCGGCCTACGCCACTTGATTTCATACCTCCAAAAGGCGTACGCAGATCGCGTACCATCCAGCAATTCACCCAAACAATGCCACATTTCACGGCGGCGGCCACACGATGAGCCCGAGATACATCGTTGGTCCAAACTTGTGCCGCCAAACCATAGGTGCTCATGTTGGCCAAGGTTACCGCTTCTTCCTCTGTGGAAAAAGGCGTAAGGGTGACCACCGGCCCGAAAATTTCCTCCTGATTGGTTCGGCAATTCATAGGCAATCCTTCAATGACCGTTGGAGCAAAGTAAAATCCACCACCATGGGCAACCGGATGGCCGCCACATAAAACGCTTCCCCCTTCCTCTTGCGCTAACTTCACATAAGCAGCCACTTTCTGCTGATGGTCTTTGGACACCAATGCCCCCATAAACGCCTCCGGGTCTGTGGGTGGTAATACTTTAATGGCTTTTACTTTGGCTACAAAATCCGCTTTAAATTTCTCAAAAATGGAGGCATGCACGAGTATGCGACTTCCACATAAGCAAATTTGACCTTGGTTGGTGAAAGCGCTACGAACCGTGGTATGTAAAGCCGCTTCATACGGCGCATCGTCAAAGATGAGGTTGGGATTTTTTCCTCCCAATTCCAATGACAACTTTTTAAACATGGGCGCCGCTGTCGCTGCAATTTGCTTTCCTGTGGACGTTCCTCCGGTGAAACTAATGGCAGGGATGTCCGGATGAGAGACCATGGCCGCACCTACACCAGCGCCTTCACCATGGACAATGTTCAACACCCCTTTGGGGAATTGAATGTCATCGCAAATCTTTGCCAGCAAAAAAGCGGTGTAAGGTGTCACTTCAGAAGGCTTGGCCACCACCGTGTTTCCAGCCGCAAGGGCAGGCGCAATTTTCCAGGTAAACAGATACAAGGGTAAATTCCATGGAGAAATACAACCCACCACTCCGAGGGGTTCGCGACGCGTGTAATTGATAAACCGATCGCCTTGCAAATGGGCCTGGCTTTCAAAATGCACGATGGCGGTGGCAAAGAATTGAAAATTGGCTGCAGCCCTTGGAATATCCACAGAACGCGTCAGCCAAAGCGGCTTGCCGGTATCTAGCATTTCGGCCTGAGCCAACTCCTCCAATCGGGCTTCAATGGCTTCGGCCAACTTGGTTAACCATTTTCCCCGTGCCTCGGCAGACAAACCCGACCAACCCGGTAAAGCCGTTTTGGCAGCTTGTACGGCGGCCGACACCTCCTCTGCTCCACCATTGGCCAAGGTCGCCAAGGTTTCTCCGGTGGCAGGATTGGTCACAGGTAGAGTTTTACCTGAAACAGAAGGGGTAAATTCACCGCCGATATAATGAAGTAAGTCAATCATGGCCAAAGCATTTAAGAAACATGATGGGGATGATACGCCGCTTTAAAAATTCTTTCCATGGCTTGAGGTTGTAAGCCGCGACCTATACACACAATAAGCCCCTCAGGGAAATCGGGTAAAACCTCATTTACGGGCGTAAGGGAAGTTCTATTGCCTGTGGTTTGCAACAAACAGGGCATTTTTCCCAAAGGTTCGTCCGGCGCGACCACCCAAACAAAGCCTTTAATACGATATATCTGCTCATAATACATGACCATGGCCATGTTCAGCGTATGAAGCAATGCACGTGGATCAAAAAGGGCTTGGGGAATCAACGAAAAACTATTCATTTCGTGCGCTGCTGGAGCCGCCTGAGTCGGCAACATAAAACGTAAGGGAAATTGCAAGCGATGCTGGGGAATCACGTCCAACGGCACACGCCCCTCCGGAGCGGGATGCAAAGGCGCCAAAGGGTTAATGGACCTCAAAGTTTTCTCCAATGCTTCCGAAACACTTTCCGTAGAGCGATTTAAAATGAGTGCATCAGCCAAGGCAATTTGTCGGTGAATTTCTCCGATGTCCTTTAACCTTGCGACCACCTGTTCTACATCAATCACGGTAACCAATGCTTGCACCTCAAAATAAGCCGCCACATCCGGCCGGATAAATAGGGCGGCCAAACTTCCCGGATCGGCAATTCCTGTGGTTTCAATAATGATGCGTAAAGGAGGATTTTCCAATTGGGAAACATCCGCCAACACATCGAACAAAGCTTCATTCAACGAACAGCAAATACATCCGTTGGATAATTCTTCTACCCCTTGTATGGCGCTGTACAACAACTTTCCATCAATGCCTACCTCGCCGAACTCATTTTCTATGACCAATGTTTTTTGGTCTTGAAACTGGGATAACCAATGGTTCAAAACCGTCGTCTTGCCTGCACCCAAAAAGCCACTCAGAATGATCACCGGAATGGGACGCTTTGGGGCCGTTGGTTGCGTTGATATTTCTTCTATTTGTTCCTCCATAGGGGCATACACAGCGCTGGTTTCGGGAAAAAGTGAAAGGATGATTTCCCGACACCCAAAGGTAGAGTTTTAGCCTTGGATTTCCCAGACAGAAGATTACGCCGCCTTTTCTAAACTGAGGAGGACCGGAAAATCATCATTTTCTCTTCTGTCTTCTTTTACTGTAAGATGCCGCATGTGAAAAAATGCCAACCCTCAAAGGGGATTTCAGCATACACTTTTGCCAAAAAGCCAAAACATACAACCACTCTACGGCTTCATCGCCAACCGCCACACAACCCGTAGAAGAGGCTCCGCCATGGATATAAATGTCGGAACCGGGCGCATCCGGAAACGCGCGCGCCACATCCTCCGGACGAGGAAAATCTAACCTCATAGACAGATGAAACCTGCTTTCTGGATTTAACCGAATCACGGTAAACCAACCTTCCGGCATTTGCCCATCGCCTTCTTTTCGTTTTGGGCCAAGGGTTCCGGAAAAAGCGGTGAGCGGAAGGGAAAAAACAAAGACGGGTGAAAATTTTCGCTGGTGATACACAAAATATCCTTCCAGTATTCTTTCACGTTTATTGACCCAAAAAAGCCAACCGGGGTCTTTCGATTGGGGTTGAAGCGATGACAAGAGACCCAAAAGGGCCTGATGCTTTTTTTGCCATGCGTTTTTGACCCGCTTCTTTTGAACATGGCGGTAGGGCCAAGTTTGGGTAGACAGAAAAAGAGACTGAAACCAAGAAAGGGGCATGGAAAAGGACGCCATGTTGCAAAGTTGCCAAAAAGAAGGACAAAACTTAATTCAACGCTTTGGCCAAGGTAAAAGAAAAGGTAGAACCGCGTCCTACCAAGCTACGCACATAAATGGTCTGTCCATGCGCTTCGATCATGTGCTTTACGATGGCCAAGCCAAGTCCGGTTCCGCCCTGGTGTCGGGCACGACTTTTATCGATGCGATAAAACCTTTCAAAGAGTCGGGGTAAATGTTTTTCTTCAATCCCGGGACCGTCGTCTGTAACCTCCACCAATACCACTTCATCCATGTCATAAAAGGAGACTTTGGTGCAACCCCCTTCCTTGCCATACACAATGGAATTCATAAGTAAATTGGTCATCACCTGTTGAATGGCGTTTCGGTCGGCCATCACTTGAAAGGGCGTGGGCTCGGAATCTTTAAATTTTAAAGTTACGTCCCTTTGCCGGGCAGGAAGCTCTAGCATTTCCATGACCTGACGCACCAATTCCACAATGTCCAAGGATTCCAGAACCAGTTGCAGCCGCCCAGATTCCAACTTATACATGGTATCTAAGTCTTCCACCAAAGAAATCATGCGTTCAATGTTGGTTTCTGCGGATCGAAGGTATTTTTCCGCAATATCTTCGTCTTTGTATCCTCCATCGGCGAGGGTACTTACATAGCCTTGAATATTGAAAATAGGGGTTTTGAGTTCATGGGATAAATTGCCAATAAAATCGCGGCGGTAAGATTCAAGGGTTTTCAATTCTTCAATTTCGGCGCGTCGGCGGTTGGCCCAGGCAATCACCTCTTCGTTGACTTGTCCAATGACATCTCCTCCGGCACGAATGCGGGTAAGTAAACCGGGGTCTTCCGGAGAGCGGGCTTTAAGTCGATGAATGGTTTTATAAACAAGTTTAATTTTCCGGTATACAAAGGTTTCTGTAGACACACGCACAAGCGTAAACATCAGGGGAAAAAAAACGAGGACCAGAAGTAAAACGGCCGTCCATGGCACATACCCTAAAGTGAGAAGAAATACGACGACGGCCACCAATGAAAGGGACATGCTGGCCACGATGGCCACAAAGAGTGATAATTGGCGTGGAGAAGCGTGTTTTAAAGAAAATAAAGTGGGTAAAGGCATAGTTACCATTCAAATTTATAACCAACCCCTTTAACGGTTTTAATGCAGGAGTCGCCTATTTTCTCCCGCAATTTACGAATATGTACATCAATGGTCCGGTCGCCAACCACCACCTCATCTCCCCAAACTTTTTTCAATATTTTTTCTCGAGAAAAAACCTTGCCCGGTTTGCCGGCAAGAAGGTACAGGAGTTCGAATTCTTTTTTAGGCAAATGGAATTGGACGTCATTTTGTGTCACCACATAGGCATCCCGGTCGATGACCAAGTTGCTCACCCGAATCACGTCTTGTATGACTTGCTCTTTGGGTTTATCCTGAGGAAACCTTCTCAGTAATGCGGCCACACGGCTCATCAGCACACGCGGCCTGAGCGGTTTTGAAATATAATCATCGGCACCCGCTTCAAAACCAGCAATTTGAGAATAATCTTCGCCCCGGGCGGTTAAAAAGCATACAAGCGTATGTTGTAAAGATTCATGGGTCCGGATTTCTTTCAACGTTTCTATGCCATCCAAATCCGGCATCATCACGTCTAAAATGACCAGATGAGGCAAAAATTGTAAAGCCGTTTTTACCGCGTCTTTTCCATTGCTTGCAGTAGCAATTTGGTAACCTTCGCGGCGGAGGTTGTAAGACAAGATTTCCAGAATATCTGGCTCATCGTCTACTAATAATATTCTAAAGCTTTCATTTTCCATATAAATCTTACCTGAATTTGCACCAAAGTTAAGCTGCGAAAATTAATTTAATGTTAAGCATTACGAATTTTATATACAGAATTTCAAATTGTTAAAACAAAAATTTAATTCTTAAATCAAGGCAAAAAGTGGCAAAAACACATTACATGTTTAATATTAAGCAAGGAGATGTGTTGGCACTTGGAAATTTTCAAACCAATCCTATACCTTTGTGATAAGTTAAAACAAACTAAATTTAAACCACAAAAGGGCGTACACATGAAGTTTACCGCACTCCCCACGGCAGACACAGAACTAGAATCATCGATGTTCGGTGTGCACATGTACATGGCTTCCGCTTCCGGTTTCGGCCCGGAAGATGAGGATGAGGACGATGACATGGATGATGATCTCTTCGATGACGACGAGGATGACAGCGATGATGATGAGCTGGATTTTCTCGAAGACTCTGACCTGGAAGACTTCGACACTTATGACGAAGAGGATGAAGAGGATTTCTACTAATTTCATCCTAAGGTTCAACGGATTGTTTACGGCCACCTGTTATCGGGTGGTCTTTTTTTTGTAACCTGCGGCCATGCAATTTCAACGGTTTATCACAGATATTTTCCACATCCAAAACGAAACCCAATTCGACCGCCTGGCCCTGCAATTATTTTATTATCAAGCTGAAAAAGTAGATGTGTATCGAAGGTTCATCGCCGCATTAGGAGTAACCGCTAAACGCATTAAGCGCGTGAAAGATATTCCTTTCATGCCTGTTGAATTTTTCCGCGACCATGCTGTGCATGACCAGCCCGAAAATCCCGCCTTATGTTTTGAATCTTCCGCCACCACCCAAACCCAACGTTCACGACATTTTGTACATGCACCCGGACTTTATGAAAAAAGCTTCTTAGAAGGCTTTACCCGCCAATATGGTGCGCCGGAAAACTGGGCCATCCTCGGTTTACTTCCCTCCTATTTAGACCGACCCAATGCGTCACTGCTCTACATGACTGCCGAACTTATCCGAAGGTCGCCTTTTCAACAAAGTGGATTTTATCCCACAGCAGACGAACATTTCATTGGCGCCGTCCATGCGGCCCAACAAGCTAAAATACCAACACTGGTTCTTGGGGTTAGTTTTGCCCTGCTAGATTGGGCAGAAGCATATCCCATGCCACTAAACGGTATTACCCTAATGGAAACCGGCGGCATGAAAGGCCGACGCGAAGAATGGATTCGCGATGCACTCCACCAAAAGCTTATGCGGGCCTTTGGTCTTTCCGCTATTCATTCAGAATATGGCATGACGGAAATGCTGTCCCAATGCTACGCCAAAGAAAAAGGATGGTTCAAAGCGCCTCCTTGGGTTAAAATTCAAATCCGTGACCCGAAAGACCCCTTCGACCTAGTCCCTACGGGCACACTCGGAGGCGTTAATATTATTGATTTGGCTAACCTACACTCCTGCGCATTTATTGCCGTTCAAGACGTAGGAAGAATGCGTGAAGACGGAAAATTCAGTATTGAAGGAAGATTCGATGAGGCCGATGTCCGTGGATGCAACCTCATGGCTCCTCCACGTTCAGAATAAATTACACGTTGATAAAATTCATCAGGTTTTCAAAACGGGCATCCAAATCGTCGTCTCCGTTCCCATGATAAAGGCCCTTCACCACATAATTATACCGATGGAATGTGGCTATCACGGCCCGCAAATCTTGTCGGTTCACCTTTAATGTAACTTCTACTTGACTAGTGTCCGGAATGGATTGTACATAGACGAAGAGAATTTTGGCATCATTGGATTCTACAATCTGAGAAATCTGGGCCAAAGAATAATCTCGCTCAGGTATGTCCAAAGCTAAAATCCCACCCGGATCACGAATGGAAGTAATAGACGAAAGGTAAGCAACCAATTCTTCTTGGGTGATAAGGCCCAAATATTTGTCCTGCTCATCTAAAACTGCAATCGAAGACAAAGAAAGCAGGTTCACAATGCGTAACACTTCCAATACATGATCCGTAGCCCTTACAAAGGGCTTAGGCAAAGAAAGCGCATGGTTACCAAGGGCTTCTTCCGGTTGGTTTAAGGCATAAATGTCGTCCTCTGAAATCATACCCAAAAAGTCCGCATGGTTCACAATGGGCAAATGCGCCAATTTGAACTCTTCCATCCAAGCAATGGCTTTAAGGCCGGGATCGCTGGTGCGAAGTGGTGGGATATCGGTGGATATGATTTCGGCTGCTAACATGAGGTTCTAACAACTTTTCCTAAGAAACGGTTGCAATATTGAAACAATTCTCCAAATAATTTAGTTTTTTCGCAAACCATGGTGCATTTATCTGTAAATATTAACAAAGTAGCCACCCTTCGGAATGCCAGGGGCGGACAAAGACCCCATGTGGTTCAAGTGGCGCTTGATTGTGAACAATTTGGTGCAGACGGGATTACGGTTCATCCACGACCAGATCAAAGACATATCCGCCGGCAAGACGTACTCGACTTAGCGCCTGTGTTGACTACAGAGTTTAACATTGAGGGCTTTCCGGATGAAGCTTTTCTAGATTTGGTGCTTAAAGTAAAGCCGGCACAAGTAACCCTCGTACCCGATCCACCCGGGGTGTTGACGTCCAACGCCGGCTGGGATACCCAAACCCATCTCACGTTTTTAACTGAAACAGTGGCCAGACTGCATGAAGCGGGCATTCGCGTCTCCATTTTCCTGGACCCCAAACCTGAACGCGTGGCCGCAGCGAAAGCCTGCGGCACCGACCGCATTGAACTATATACCGAAAGCTACGCAGCCCATTATTTTGAAGACCGAGCCAAAGCCATTGCTCCTTACAAGGTTACCGCCAAAGAAGCCCTGGACGCTGGCTTAGGCCTAAATGCCGGTCATGACCTAGACTTGGATAACCTGGCTTATTTCTGTCAGGAAATCGAAGGATTGCAGGAAGTTTCTATTGGCCATGCCTTGATCTGCGATGCCCTTTATTTTGGGCTGGACAATACCATTCGCATGTACAAACACCGTTGTCATTTCTAATCCATGTCGCCACTTTTTCATAACACGTACGGAGATAAAGGACCATGGCTGGTCATTTTACACGGACTTTTTGGCTCCGGTGACAACTGGGCAACGTTGGCCCGTAGGTGGCAAACAGAGGTTCGGGTATTGGTCATAGACATGCCCAACCATGGGAAATCACCTCATAGCCAAAATTTTAATTATCCCGCCATGGCGGCAGCGGTAAAAGA
Source organism: uncultured Candidatus Competibacteraceae bacterium (assembly GCA_964599915.1). Lineage (GTDB taxonomy): Bacteria > Bacteroidota > Bacteroidia > CAIKAF01 > CAIKAF01 > CAZRHR01. Next base: position 37,853 of record CAZRHR010000002.1, read on the forward strand.
AACCATCGAAAACGTTTGCCGGGAACCGGTGGTCCTTCTTGGCCATTCCATGGGAGGCAAAACGGCCATGTTTCTCGCCTGCATGGAACCAGCATGGGTGAAAAAACTCTTGGTCGCGGACATTTCACCAAAATATTATCCCGTACATCATCAAAAAATAATTGACGCATTGTTGGGTTTACAGCCCGAAAAATACACTCGAAGGGCCGAAGCGGAACAAGCTTTTGCGGCCTATGGCATAGACCCGCCTTCTGCTCAGTTTCTGCTGAAAAATCTTTACCGCACAGAAGACGGTACCATGGCCTGGCGCTTCAACCTGCCGGTAATCGCGAAAAATATTGAACAAGTCGGCCTGGCTTTGCCGGAACAGGCAACCTATCACGGCCCAACCCTGTTTCTGCACGGAGGAAGAAGCCCGTATGTTTTAGCTGAAGATCATGCCACCATTTTCCATCATTTTCCCAACGCACACATTCAAACCATTCCCAATGCCGGGCATTGGATTCATGCCGACCAGCCTGAATCCATGTATCAAATGGTTTTAGACTTCATCCACCATGACCCCATCTAAGGTAAGACCGGCCAGAACAGAAGATGCGCCGACCATTTTTCAACTGATTCAAGACCTTGCGACTTTTGAAAAGGCACCGAAGGATGTGGAGATTACCGTGGAGCAACTCGTTCAAGATGGGTTTGGGCCATTTCCTGCTTTTCATGCATGGGTCGTAGAGGCAGAAAACCAAGAAATCGTGGGTTTTGCTTTAGTGTATTTCAGATATTCCACATGGAAAGGCACCACATTGTATTTGGAAGATTTATATGTAAAACCTGATTTCCGACGATCCGGAGCCGCCAGCCAACTTATGCAGGCCATCATGGAGTTTGGAAAAGCGAAAGGCTGCAAATACTTGCAATGGGAAGTATTAGAATGGAATAAAAACGCCTTACTTTTCTATGAAAAATGGGGTGCGCGCTTTGATGCCGAATGGATTAAAGGTCGATTAACTTTGTAACCATGGGTACACTGGTCTATAAATTTGGCGGCGCATCATTAAAAGATGCAGCGGGAATCCGCAGAATGTCTGAATTGCTTAGGCAAATCGCACCGGGAAACACTTGTTGGGTGGTGGTATCCGCCATGGGAAAAACCACCAATGCCTTAGAAAAAGTTGTCGATTGTCTGGTCGAAGGTAGAACGGCGAATGAGCATCTACCATCTATTTTCGCCCATCATCAGCAAGTGATTTCAGACTTATTTCCAGCTGACCACGCTGTGCACCATACATTTAACAATCTTTGGAACCAGTGGTTAGAGCAACTTCCTTCCCTCGCCCATGGTGCTTTCGACCAAATCTATGACCAGGTCGTCTCCATGGGAGAAAACCTATCTGTTTTTGTTTTCAGCACATGGTGTACTCATGTCGGACTTCCCGCCTACCCCATGTCCTCCGGAGATTGGTTGGTTACGGACGACCGATACCGAGAGGCACGGGTAGATTTTCCCGCTTCTGCCTTGGCTTTGCAAGAAATATCAAAAAACGTGCAGGCCCAAATCCATATCACCCAGGGATTTGTCGGAAAAAATCCTGCAGGATACTGGACCACGCTGGGCAGAGAAGGGAGCGACTATTCTGCGGCAATTCTAGGCTATCTGCTTGATGCCAAGGAAGTCACCATTTGGAAAGATGTAGCTGGAGTCCTCAATGCCGATCCACAACTTTTTCCGCATGCTGCATGGCTTCCTGAACTTTCTTACCGCGACACCATCGAATTGGCCTATTTTGGCGCATCTGTAATCCATCCCCGCACTTTACAACCCCTTCAACAGAAACAAATTGTGTTGCGTGTAGCCAGCTTTATGCAGCCGCAACTACCCGGAACACGGATTCATGATAAGGCGGAAGCGCCCCAAATCCCAGCCATCATTGTAAAACAAAACCAAGTCTTGGTTACGTTGCGACCCATAGATTTCAGTTTTGTCATGGAAGAAATCACTGGGCAGCTTTTTCACACGCTTGCAGAACTGAAAATCAGGGTGAACCTGATTCAACATTCGGCAGTGACTTTACGGCTTTGTTTAGATTACGACCCAAGGCGTTTACGTTCCTTGCAAGAACGCCTTACAGAAAAATATTTTTGGGAGGAAACCACAGGCTTAGCCTTGGTCACCTTGAGGTGGTACACACCAGATTTAGTAAGCGACCTACAAAAAGACAAGCCCGTTTTATTAAGTCAACAAACGGCGGAAACCCTAAGGTTTATTACAGAACAACCCCCTGCTTGGAATTCCAGATCCTGGTCTTGAAATCAGGCTTTTAAAAAGTGGAATGCGCTTCTGTATTCAGGCACGCATGGCATTAAAAAATCGGAGATAGGCTTTTTTTCTGTAGGCCATTTGATAGCGAATTAAAAACCCCATTGGCCAAAAAAGAAAGGAGGAAAACGTGAGGTGAATGTCATCTACAATAACGGCACCCTCTTCTGTATCTCTTATATAGTGAAGGTGTTTCCAGGACTTTAGAAAAAAGGGCAGCCGTGTACCTTCGTCAATGAACCAAAAAGAATGGTCAGTTTGGCCATGCTGGGTGATTAAACTTTCCCACATTATTGGCAAGAAGGCAGGCCCCAAGCGCAAAACGACGGTATCACCGGTAGTACAACCGCCAAAATGGACCACTTTCATGGGCATCCATGGCGGATTAAGGGCTTTAAATAAAGCTTCATTAAATCCCTGCTGAATGGTTTGCACCGATTGCGGGAGGGGAGGACTGCAGACGTAAATTTTCATTTCCTTTGTGTGAAACGAAAGAATAACCAAATGGTTCAAGCCGTCATCCAATTGGGAGGAAACCTTCCTGGCACCTTTGAAAAAATGGGTGCTTTTTCGGCTTGGATTACAGCGCAGGGGTGTCAAGTGGTGCACCAATCGAAAATTTATAAGACGACACCTTGGGAAATGACCGGTGTACCAGATTTTTTGAACCAAATTATACTGGTGAGCACCCAGGATGAACCGGAGAAGTTTTTAGGTGTATTGCTTTCCTATGAAAAAATGTGTGGCAGGGAACGAAGTGCAGAAAGTGGCTATGTTTCGCGAATCATAGATGTTGATTTATTGCTTCATGGTTCCACGATAATGCAATCTCCCAGCCTCATATTACCTCATCCCCGCATGCATTTGCGAAGGTTTATTTTGCTTCCACTTGCCGAAGTTGAACCCCATCTCATCCATCCCGTGTTGAAAAAAACCATGCAAGATTTACTTTTAGCGTGTCCGGACAAAGGAGAAGTACATATTTTTGAGCATGGATAAATCGGGCTGGTCATACCTGGTTGTGGAAGGCAACATTGGGGCGGGGAAAACCACCCTCGCAAAAATGATTGCTGAAAGAAGTTCAGCCCGCCTTATGCTGGAACAATTCAGTGACAACCCATTCTTGCCGGGATTTTATAAAGACCCTGCAAAGTATGCGTTTCCACTTGAATTAAGCTTTTTGGCGGAACGCTACCAACAGATGAAAGATGAATTGCAGCCGGATTTGTTTCAACCTCTGATGGTGGCAGATTATTTTGTGATGAAATCTGTCATTTTCGCCAGAATTAATCTGCCCGAACCGGAATTCCTGCTTTTTGAACGATTGTTTAGCATCATTAGAGACCACATTAGACTCCCCGATCGCATCTTGTATTTACATTCTGAAAAAGATCGTTTAAGGAAAAACATTGTTTCCAGAGGCCGATCGTATGAACAAGAAATCCCAGATGATTACCTGGCCAGCATCCAATCAGGGTATTTTGAATTATTAAAACAACTTCCCGGTGTGCCTGTGGTTGTGGTCGATGTTACGGAATATGATTTCGTTCAACAACCCATTATTCTCGAACAATTGATTTCATTTACCCAAATCCCATTGTCCCCTGGAATCCATTTCAAAGAACTTATGCCACCAGGCCATATGCATAAATGAAATTTATAAAAAGGATGGCACTAAAAACCTTAAAATCCAATATAAATTTCCGTACAATCCTGACATAAAATGGGTTTTGAGCTAAAAGGTAGAAGCTAAAATTATTTTTTCTCCCGAAAAAAAGAGAGAAAAAACCTCTTCAAATCCTAAAAATGTGATAAATAGCCCTGCAAAATTTCCAATTTGCAAAACTAACTGCTATTTTCGCAGTTGAGAATTAATACGATTGAGTATGTCCCTGAAAAAAATCGGTGCAATAGCCGTAGTTGGTGCAGCCCTAACAGGTTGTGGAAAATTTAACCTAAACCTTATCAATTATAAGGTGAATCCAAGCCCTCTGGAATTACATAACGATTCAGTGACCATCACGGTTTCCGCAGAATATCCAGCCAAACTTATGCCCCGCAAAGGCAGCGCGGTAGTAACACCTGTTCTTAAATACAAAGGTGGAGAAAGAGCTTTCAAAGCTGTCACCTTCCAAGGCGATAGAGCAACCGGAAATGGCGAAGTAATCAGCCGCGACGGTGGTTCCATCAAAGCATATAAATCTACCATAGCGTTTACAGATGCTATGGAAGTAGCTGAACTTCATGTAACCGGCGTTGGTTCAGTTAATGGTAAAGAGAAGAAAACGGAAACCACCACCACCCCAATCGCATTGGGTGTCATTACCACTCCAAGACTGGTGCAACCGACCGCTCGCTTTACCGCTGCTCCAAACAAATTTGGCCCTGTATACAAAACCCAAAAAGTAACTTTCTTCTTCGCCTACAACTCTGCGGTGCTTCGCCCCGGCGAGAGAAAATCGGAAGAAATGAAAGCTTTCCGGGCATTTGTAGACGAACAGATGGCAGCCGGTGCTACCTTAGAAAAATTAGATATTCAAGGTTGGGCTTCACCAGATGGAGAAGAAACCAAAAACCAAACCCTTTCTAATGGACGTGCTGAGGCGGTGCGGAAAATGTTCATGGACTATTTCGTAAAAGAAAAGAAAGTGACCACCGTTCAATTTACTTCTAATGGTAATGGCGAAGACCGCTCCGGTTTCTCAAGCAAAATGGGAAATGCTCAATTCGAGAAGAAAAGCGACATCACCACTAAAGTAAACAATGGCGTAAGCAACGCAGAACTTCGCAAACTCGGTGCATCTATTTTCGCCACCCTAGAAAAAGAAGTATTAGGCCCATTACGTCGGGTAGAAGTGACCCTCACCGTAAAAGAAAGAGAGAAAACCAACGAGGAATTGCTTTCTTTTGCCATGAGCAACCCTGAAAAACTCAACATTGAAGAGTTTTTACATACGGCTGATAAAGTGGCTACCACCAACGAACAACGTCTCCAAATTCTCGCCAATGCCGAGCGTCAATTCCCTGAAGATGCTCGTCCTTTCAACAACAGAGGCGTAATCTTCACCCAAAACAACAAATTTGATGAAGCCCTCCAAGAATTTTTAAAGGCGGAGAAATTGGCGCCTAACGATATGGCCATTAAGGGTAACATCGGTGGAATTTATGTACGCAAAGGTGACCGCGCCAAAGCCCTCCAGTACCTTACACCAGCCCGTGGTGCAAACAAAGACGCAGATTACAACCTTGGTACTATTTTTATCAGCCAAGCCAAGTATAGCGACGCTGTAAGTTTATTTGGTAGCGATTGTTCCTTCAATGCTGCCTTGGCGCAAATTTTGGCAGGTTCACCTGAAAAAGCCATGAACACCCTAAGCTGTGCTAAAGAGAAAGATGAGGCTATGTCCTTCTATCTACGTGCAGTAGCTGCTGCTCGCACCAAGAGCAACCAAGCGGTATTTGAAAACCTACGATCAGCCATCCAGAAAGATGCTAGCTTAAAGGCCAAGGCCAAAGCTGACTTAGAATTCTTAAAACTTAGAGAGAACAGTGAGTTTACCAGCTTGGTGAATTGATTTAGTTCATAAAACTAAGAAAGGCCGGTACGTTTGTATCGGCCTTTTTTTTATAATAAAAAACCGGAGATCATCCGGTTTCAATACAATCCTACGTAAGCGAAAACGGGTTAAAATTTAGGCTTTAAAAACCGGGATAAGTCTTTGAATATCTGCCAAAATATCGTCACAACCCGATTTTTCTTCTGCGCTAGTAATAAAATGCGCGGGCAGAGGCTCCCAAAATTCACTTAGCTGACGAAGATAAGCCGTCACTTGTTTTTGACGCGCCACCTTTCCCAATTTATCCGCCTTGGTAAAGACCAACGAAAAGGGAATGCCATTTTCGCCAAACCAAAACATCATTTCTTTGTCCACCGCTTGCAAGGGATGGCGAATATCTACCAATACGTAAAGATTCACCAAATTAGACCGCTCTTTGAGGTAGGCCGCAATGAATTTAGACCATTTACTCCGCATAGATTTCGAGGTTTTGGCGTAGCCATACCCGGGTAAATCAACGAGATACCATTGGTCATTGACCAAAAAATGATTGATGGTTTGTGTTTTCCCCGGTGTACCGGAAACTTTAGCCAACTTATTAAGTCCTGCAAGCGCATTAATCAGGCTGGATTTGCCTACGTTGCTGCGGCCTAAAAAGGCAAATTCAGGTTTAGTAGGGGGAGGGCACTCAGAAGGCGTAGTAACAGAAGAGATAAAAGTCCAACTCATGGGGTATTTGCTTTTAGCCAATTGGCTAAAATGGTATTGAACGCTTCGGGCCGCTCCATCATAGGGGCGTGGCCGCATTGTTCAATCCAGAAAAGATCTGATGTTGGCAATAGTTTATGAAAATCTTCAGCCACTTCGGGTGGTGTAATATGGTCTTCTTTTCCCCAAATCAAACATACAGGGACACGCATCCCTGGAAGTTCAGAGGCCATGTTATGTCGGATGGCAGATTTGGCCAATGAAATAATCCGAATGGCTTTGGCCTTGTTATTTACAATTTCAAAAACCTCATCGACCAAGGCATCACTGGCTACCTTTGGGTCATAAAAGGTATATTCCACCCGGCTACGGATAAAATTATAATCCGACTTGCGAGGATAAGAGCCACCGAATGCATTTTCATACAATCCGGAAGAGCCGGTAAGGATGAGATGGCGCACTTTTTCAGGATGTTGGGCCGTATAAATTAGACCCACATGGCCACCTAGTGAATTGCCTAAAAGGGTGACTTTATCATACCCTTTAAACGCTATAAATTGCTCGATGTGGCGCGCCAGACTTTTTACATTGGTGCTAATGATGGGCAAATGATAGATGGGCATCAAAGGAATGACCACAGTATAATCCTTACTGAAATGCTGCATCATTTCCCGGAAATTGGAAAGCGCCCCGAAAAGCCCATGGAGCACAAGGATCACAGGTCCGGAGCCCTGCTCTACATATTCGAATTCGCCTTCTTTCTTGATGTCAACGTCCATAATACACGGGCCGATGTTCATCCCAAAAGTAAGGAAAAATCCATACGTCTGTTTACCTAGGGATAAATTGAAAAAGTTTATCCTTCCCACCCTTTCCCACCAAACCCATTTTTAGCTCAAACCAATGGGTAAAAATTGAAATCTTTAATTTCAAAAACTAACTTTAAAATATTTATTATCAATGAAATAACACATATATGTGAAAAAAATAGCATACATCGTTGGAAATCGCCTATTAAACAATATTAACATTGTGTGATTCAATTAATTAGCGAGGCTTTTACGGGGGAGAGACCAAAGAACTTTTCAACAAAGTGGGAAAATGTGGGAAAAAGTGGGGTAAAGTGGTGAAGAGTTTCTATTTTTACCCTGCCGAAAGAGCTACGCATGAATTTCATTGGAGAATACACAGCCAAAATAGACGCCAAGGGCCGGGTTTTATTTCCCGCAGCCCTCAAACGTCAGTTGGGCGAAAACGCTCCTGAAGAGTTTGTGGTCAACCGTGGCTTTGAAACTTGCCTCGTGCTTTATCCCAGACCGGCATGGGATGCCATCAGCGCCAAGCTGCAGAAGCTGAATCCGTTCAAAAAAGAGAACAGGATGTTCATCCGGCAATTTAACAATGGTGCCACACCCCTTACCTTGGATGGTGCTGGGCGTTTGTTGCTGCCTAAAGAACTGCTGCAATATGCCAGCATTGAAGCGGATGTCTATTTCAGCGCCAACGGCAATAAAATTGAAATTTGGTCCAAGGCACAGTACGAATCCATGATGCAAATAGATCCTGATGAATTTGCATCCTTGGCAGAAAAGGTAATGGGTACCATGGACCTAGACACAGATGAAACCATTTAAACCGTGGAACAGTCTGTATATCACCTACCCGTGCTGCTCAACGCCAGTGTGGAAGCCTTGGTACAAAACCCCAACGGCACCTATGTAGATGTAACTTTTGGCGGCGGCGGTCACTCCCGCGCCATTTTAAACCAACTTTCTCCGGAAGGAAAATTGGTGGCCTTCGACCAAGACCCCGACGCAAAAGCCAACCTTCCTGAAGATCATCGACTCCTTTTTATTCCTACCAATTTTCGATTCATTGAGAATTTCTTAACCCTCCACGGAATAAAACAAGTAGATGGGATTCTTGCGGATTTGGGGGTTTCTTCCCACCAATTCGATGTTCCGGAACGTGGCTTTACCCTTCGCGTCAATGCTCCGCTGGATATGCGTATGAATCCGGCACAAACCCTGAATGCCACCACCCTGCTCCATTCCTACCCGGCTGAAGAATTGGCCCGTATCTTCAAACATTACGGAGAGTTTCCACATGCCAAAAGATTGGCAGAAAGAATTGTAAAAACGCGTGAAACCGAACCGGTCAATACACCGGAAGCCCTCAAAAAATTATTGCATGGTTTGGTGCATCCCACCAAAATCAATAAAACCTTGCCCGTAATCCTTCAAGCTTTACGCATCGAGGTGAATGACGAAATGGGCGCACTGGAAGCATTATTGTTGGCTTCACCCCAAATCATCCGAAAAGGAGGACGCTTGGTCGTCATTAGCTATCATTCTTTAGAAGACCGACCCGTAAAACACTTTATCCGCTCCGGAAACTTAGAAGGAAAACAAGAAAAAGATTTTTATGGCCATGTGCTAGCGCCATTTAAACCCGTAAAAATGGGCGCTATTGCTCCGGATGATCAAGAAATTCTCCATAACTCAAGGGCCAGAAGTGCAAAACTCCGAATTGCCGAACGCTTATGAAAAAAGAAGCTGCCACCGGAGATAAAAAAGGGCTTTTGCTCAAAATCCTACAGGGAGACCTGCTGGAAAAAGAGGTTTTTCAAAAAAATCTCCTTTTCCTTTCTTTTCTGGCAGGTATCGGCATCCTCTACATCAGCTTTTCCTACCGTACGGTCAATTTAGTCAAACAAATTGAAAGACTTGAAGTAGAGCTCCGCGAATTACGCTCTGAGTCCATTTCACTTAAAAATCAACTTCGACAAACCTCCAGAAAATTTCAAATCGCACAAAAATTGGCCGGCACAGGGATGATGATACCCAAAACTCCACCCCGTGTGATTACCCTTTCCAAAGACAGCCTTGACCTTATCTATTAACTGTGAATACGCGTCAACATATTCTTAACAAAGCACGTGGTTTTTACTACGTGCTTATGTTGTTGGCAGTGGTCATTGTCTCGAAAATCATTTATATCCAATGGATAGAAGGTGATCAATTACGGGCAAAAGCCAAAGAGGTCACTTTTGTGATGAAAAGAATTGAGGCTGCGCGTGGCAATATTCTTGCGGCAGATCAGTCCTACCTGGCGGTATCAGTTCCTGTCTATGAATTGCACATGGACACCCGCGCCTCCGGCATTACGGATGAAGTGTTTACCCGAGACATTGATTCACTTGCGGCCGGTTTGGCCAAAGTGCTCCCCGGTCGTGGAACGAAAGAGTGGAAAAGGAAACTCACTCGAGGCCGCCGAGATGGTCAACGCTACATGTTCCTAGGTAAAAACATTACTTTTTCAGACGCCCAATATTTGAAAACACTACCCATTTTCAGAATGGGTCAGAACAAAGGAGGCATCATTCTTTCCGAATACAACCGCCGGGAAAAACCATTGGGCGATTTGGCAGCAAGAACCATTGGCCGGCCGGATGGCAACAGCCCCGGATATGGCTTAGAGGCCCATTACAATTTAGAATTACGAGGCAAGGAAGGACTTCGCCTGATGGAAAAACTAGCCGGAGATGTTTGGCGTCCCGCAGCTTCCGAAAACACCATGGACCCGGAAGATGGCGTGGACATTATAACCACCATCGATCCTCAGATCCAAGAGGTGGCACACGAAGAACTTGCACGCCAACTTATGCTGAACCAGGCGGATCATGGTTGCGTAATCGTTATGGAAACCAATACGGGCTATATCCGTGCCATGGCCAATTTGAAAAGAGGCGCAGACGGGGTTTGCCGGGAAGAAATTAATTATGCAGTAAGCGAAAGCACAGAGCCAGGGTCTACCGTAAAAATCATGACCCTCATGGCATTGTTGGAAGACGGCTACATCCGCCTAGAAGACAGCATCCAAACCGGAAACGGAGAACTCAAAATTTACAACCATACCCTCACCGATTCAAGAATTGGCGGACATGGGCGCATTTCTGTTCAACATGCATTGGAAGTCTCCTCCAACGTGGCCATGGCCAAACTGGTATTGCAACATTACCGTTCAAATCCGGACCAATTTGTCCAACATTATAAAAGACTGGGATTAGATCTTCCAAGCGGAATAGACTTGGCAAATGAGCCACGTCCATTGATTAAATCCTCCTCAGATAGCACTTGGTCCGGTCTTACCTTACCCATGATGTCCATTGGCTATGAGATGCGGATGACGCCCTTGCAAATACTTACCGTGTACAACGCCATTGCCAATAATGGCCGAATGATGCGTCCGCGGCTTGTCACAGAATGGCGCAGAAGAGGACAGGTAATCCAGCGATTCCCGCCCCAAGTGACGCAAGAGAAAATCTGTAGTGAAACCACCCTTACCGCTTTACGAACGGCCCTGAGAGGCGTGGTGGAAAATGGCACCGCTACCAATTTGAAAGGACACGAGATTCTTATTGCCGGAAAAACTGGCACAGCTAGGGTCTCCAAAGGAGCCGCAGGTTACGGGGAAAAAGGAAACATAGAGTATCGCGCCTCATTTTGTGGCTTCTTCCCGGCAGACCAACCTAGGTATTCCTGTATGGTGGTGGTCACCAATCCTGCCACGCATGGTTTCTATGGAAATGTAGTAGCCGGTCCTGTATTCAGAGCGGTAGCGGATCTAGTCTATTCCTCCTCTTTTGATTTAAACAGGCACCATTACGGCGACTTGCGCACCGGATTGGCCCAACGCAAGCCTGTAGTACGCCCCACCGCTACGGCCGATCTGCTAGAGGTGTCCAGACATCTTCAATTGCCACTACCGGCTTTGCCCAAAGCCTCCTTTGTTCAGCCAGAATTTCGGTCCGAAAAAGTGAAGCCACTGCGCACTGAAGAAAACCAAATGCCCAACCTCATGGGCATGGGCGCAAGAGATGCGATTTACTTACTTACCACCCTTGGCATTCATGTAGAAACCGAAGGACGAGGATGGGTGGTGGCACAGTTTCCTCCCGCCGGAACGCAACGTCCTGTGCTTGCAAAACTTACGCTGAAGCCATGAAGTTACTAAGAGATATCATCTACAAGGCAGGTATTGCCGCCGTCCAGGGTTCTACCCAGGTGGCTGTATCGCATGTGACTTCAGATTCCCGTGAAGTAAAGAAATTCGGGCTTTTTGTTGCCGTTAAAGGCACCCAAACCGACGGACATACCCACATCGACAAAGCCATTGCCGCAGGAGCAGTAGCGGTGATTTGCGAAATTTTACCCGAAACCATACTTCCTGAGGTCACGTATGTACAGGTTCAAAACAGTGGGTTGGCTTTAGGCATCGTTGCCGCAAACTTTTATGACCACCCTTCGCATCGCATAAAACTTGTAGGCGTCACCGGCACCAATGGAAAAACCACCATTGCTACCACTTTATATGCGCTTTTCACCCAGTTAGGCTACAAAACCGGGCTTTTGTCCACCGTAGAAAACCGCATCGGTCAGGAAGTTATGGCGGCCACACATACTACGCCAAATGCAGTTCAGCTGCAGGCGCTTTTACACGAGATGGTAAGTCAGAAGGTGGCCTATTGTTTTATGGAAGTAAGTTCCCATGCCCTTCACCAGCATCGCGTGGCCGGAACAAAGTTTAGGGGCGCTATATTTTCTAACCTCACCCACGACCACCTAGATTATCACGGAACCTTCACGGAGTACATGAAGGCGAAAAAGATGCTGTTCGATGGTTTAGGAGAAGATGCTTTTGCCTTAGTAAATGCCGATGACCGACAAGCTGCCTTTATGCTACAAAACTGCAAAGGCATAAAGAAGACGTATGGTCTGAAGACATTGGCTGATTTCAAAGGAAAAATCACGGAAAATGACATGGGTGGTTTGCTCATGGACATGGACGGAACCGAAGTATCCACGCATTTTTCCGGAGCATTCAACGGGTCTAATTTACTCGCCGTATATGGCGCGGCCTGCCTATTAGGCCAAGAGAGAATGCATGTGCTGACCACCTTGAGCACATTGCATCCGGTGCGGGGTCGGTTTCAAAAAATCCATCTTGGAAAAGGACCGGTGGGCATCATAGACTACGCCCATACCCCGGATGCGTTGGAAAATGTCCTCAAAACCCTGCGAGAAGTCCTTGTAACGGGTCAGCGACTTTTTACGCTGGTGGGTTGCGGTGGCAACCGAGATACGGCCAAACGTCCCATCATGGCTAAAACAGCAGCCCAGTGGAGCGACCAAGTCATCCTTACCTCAGACAATCCAAGGTTTGAAGAACCCGTAGCCATCTTAAAGGATATGGAAAAAGGTTTACTACCTGAGCATTTTCAAAAAACCTTGACCATCCAAGACCGCGCAGAAGCCATCCGAACCGCCGTGCGCTTGGCCAGCCCGAAAGATGTAATCCTGATTGCAGGAAAAGGCCATGAGACTTACCAAGAAATCCAAGGCGTTAAGCATCCTTTTGATGATGCCGAACATTTTACAGCATCCATTAAACTACAATATCCAAACCTCTCATAAAGATGTTGTACGAGTTATTTAAAATATTAGCTGCCTATGATGTGCCTGGAGCCGGGGTTTTTGCCTTTATCTCCTTCCGCGCAGCCATGGCCATGATTGTATCGCTTTTGATTTCAGCCGTATTGGGTAAAAAAATCATTGGCGTATTGCGTCGTCAGCAGGTCGGAGAAACCATTCGGGACCTCGGACTGGAAGGCCAAATGAGCAAACAAGGCACGCCGACCATGGGAGGTTTAATTATTCTGGCCGCCATTCTTTTACCCACCTTACTGTTTGCCAAACTCAATAACATTTATGTGATTCTAATGGTGGTATCTACCATTGGTCTAGGGCTCATCGGATTCTTGGATGATTACATCAAGGTTTTTCGCAAAAACAAAAAAGGGCTTGCCGGACGGTTCAAAGTGATCGGGCAAATTGGCATCGGGCTTTTCGTAGGAATCACACTTTACTTCCATCCGGATGTTAGGGTGCGCACCTTTCAACCCATGACGGTAGAAGGACAAACACAAGTAAGTTTTACAGACCAGAAAACCTTGGAAACCACTTTGCCTTTCGTGAAAAGCCATGAATTCGACTATGCAGAGCTTTTAAACTGGATGGGACAGGATGCCATGCAATATGGCTGGTTAATTTTTATTCCGGTGGTCATTTTTATCGTAACGGCCGTGTCCAACGGTGCCAACATGACCGACGGGCTGGACGGACTGGCCACAGGAACGTCCGCTATCATTGGCATGGTCCTAGGAATTTTTGCTTATGTAAGTGGTAATGTGAGGTTTGCGGACTATTTAAACATTATGTACATCCCCGACTCGGGAGAACTGGTGGTGTTTTCTGCCGCATTTGTAGGTGCGTGTACCGGGTTTTTATGGTACAATGCCTATCCAGCACAGGTGTTTATGGGCGACACAGGCTCGCTTGCATTGGGAGGTATTATTGCCGTTTTAGCCGTGGCCATTCGCAAAGAACTCATGATTCCCATTTTATGCGGAATTTTTCTGGTAGAGAATCTTTCTGTAATCCTCCAGGTAAGCTATTTCAAATACACGAAAAAACGATTTGGCGAAGGGCGCAGGATTTTTCTTATGTCGCCACTTCATCACCATTATCAGAAAAAAGGCATCCATGAGGCTAAGATTGTGGCCCGCTTCTGGATTGTTGGACTTAGCTTGGGCCTACTCACCATCATAACCCTGAAACTGCGATGAATTACGACGTTATCGTATTGGGAGGGGGAGAAAGTGGTGTAGGCGCAGCGTTGTTGGCACATAAACATGGGCTGAGCGTGTTCTTGTCCGAAGCCAAAGCCTTACAACCAGCGTATCAAAAAATGCTGGACGAGCATGGAATACCGTATGAGGTAGCGGCAGCGCAAATGGCCATCCTGCCAAAGGCGGATGTATGTGTAAAATCACCGGGCATTCCGCCTAAAGCTAGCGTGGTCCAAAAAATCAAAGCCGCCGGCATTCCTATCCTGTCCGAAATTGCCTTTGCAGGACGCTTTACCAAAGCCAAAATCACTGGCATTACGGGTACTAATGGCAAAACCACCACCACCCTGCTCACTTATCATGTGTATAAAAAAGCAGGGTTGGATGTACGATGTGCAGGAAATGTAGGTCGGGGATTTGCCATGGATTTGTTCATGCACGACCACGATCCCGCACATTATGTGTTGGAACTTTCAAGCTTTCAACTGGAAGGGCTGGACACCTTTAGAATTCATACGGGCATCCTGACCAACCTTACACCAGATCATTTAGATCGATACGAATATACGGCCGACCTCTACTACGAGGCCAAATTCAACATGTTGCGAAGCCAAACTGAAGAAGACGTTTTCATCTGGTGTGCAGACGACGAAGAATCGGCCAGAATGATGAAAAACAGGACGTTTCGCTCCCGTGCCTTGGCTTTTGGCACAGGCCCACGTCCACATTTAGCGGCTTGGACCACAGATAACGCTTTATACCTACCCATAGATACAGATCAAACACCCTACGAAATAATGATCACAGAATTAGCCATAAAAGGAAAGCACAATGTATACAACTCTTTGGCTGCCGCATTGGCTGCTAGGGTTCAGGACATTGCCAAAGAAGACATTCGCGAAGCATTTGCTGATTTTCAAAACATTGAACACCGCCTTGAGTTTGTCAACAAAATCAAGGGTATTGACTATATCAATGATTCTAAAGCAACCAACGTAAACGCGGTATGGTATGCCTTGGAATGTACCGAAGGGCCCATCATTTGGATTGCGGGAGGTGTAGATAAAGGCAACGATTACAGCAGTTTAGTTCCCTTGGTAAAAGACAAAGTAAAAACCTTGATTTGCTTGGGAACCCACAATGGTCCATTGTTAGATGCCTTCAAAGATGTGGTCCCCACCATCATGGAAACCCAAAGCATGGAAGAGGCAGTGAAAGCCTCGTATTACATGGGTAAAAATGGAGACAAAGTGTTGCTATCCCCAGCATGTGCCAGCTTTGATTTATTCAAAAACTACGAGGATCGCGGTAGACAATTCAAATACTGGGTAAACGAACTCTAAGGAAAAAGAAACGTGAAACGCCTTCTGACATACATGCAAGGGGACCGACCCATCTGGATCGTGGTGATTCTATTTGCCATTTTATCCACGGTGTCGGTTTATTCTGCAGCAGGTAGTCTTGCGTTTCGACATCGGGGCGGAAATGCCGAGTATTACTTGCTCAATCGTTTCCTGATGGTGCTGTTGGGATTGGCCTGTATGTTTGTGGCGCACCGAACACCCTATACGTGGTTTTCCAACATTTCCGTTTTTGGGATGGTCGTCACCATTCCCCTCCTGGTCATTACCTTGGTCATGGGCGCCAATGTAAATGAAGCCGCCAGATGGCTTCCTATCCCTGGATTGTCTCAGACTTTTCAAACCTCTGATGTAGCTAAACTATTTCTTCTTCTGTATATCGCAAGGGTATTGGCCAAAAGACAAAAAGTAATCAAAGACTTTAAACAGGGGTTTTTGCCAGTGGCCATCCCTACGGTATTGGTGTGCGCCCTCATTTTACCCGCCAATTTTTCTACTTCAGCACTTTTGTTCCTTACAGCCACCTTACTCATGTTCGTGGGTGGGATTTCATTGAAACATTTGGGCAAATTATATGGAACGGCGATTGCCGGCTTTGCCCTGCTTGTGGGGATATCCTTCGCAGCTCCAAACATTTTGCCAAGATTAGAAACGTGGAAAAACAGAATTGAAAACTTCTACGAAGAAAAACCGGAGGACACCTACCAAGTCGAACAAGCCAAAATGAGCATTGCACAAGGTCGATTTCAAGGGGCTGGCCCAGGAAACAACATTTCAAAGTATCGTTTACCCCAGTCCTATTCTGACTTTATCTATGCTTTTATGATTGGAGAGCTGGGTATCGTCATTGGTGGACTATCTGTACTTCTGGGCTTTTTAATCATCATGTACCGTGTAGTTCGGATTGCCACCAAAACGGATAAAGCGTTTGCCACCTTTGCCGCCCTAGGCTTGGGCATGAGCTTGGTCATTCAAGCCTTCATCAATATGTGCGTGGCTGTAAATCTGATACCTGTCACGGGACAGCCACTTCCCTTCATTTCTATGGGAGGCACCTCAACCCTATTTTCCGGACTTCAAATTGGCATTATTTTATCCATTAGCAGAAGCATTCAAAGCCAGGCAGAGGAGGGGCCCGAAGATGAATAAGCCCGTAATTATTATGAGTGGTGGAGGCACCGGTGGCCATATTTTCCCGGCATTGGCCATTGCCCAAGCTTTGGAAAAAATCCATCCCAACCTCAGCATTCAATTTATTGGAGCTGCGGGCCGTATGGAAATGGAAAAAGTTCCTGCAGCCGGCTATCCGATCCTGGGTGTACCCATGGCCGGATTCCAGCGTGGCGCCTTCTGGCGAAACCTTAGCCTGCCATGGCGTGTCCTGCGTTCTTGGTGGATGTGCCTTCGCACCATCCGGTCACTAAAACCTCTGGCTGTGGTAGGAACAGGAGGATATGCCAGCGCCGCCGTAGGTATGGCGGCCATTACCACCGGCACACCCCTTTTCATTCAGGAACAAAATGCCTTTGCAGGTATCACGAACCGCTTCCTTGGAAAAAGAGCGAAGCGTGTTTTCGTGGCACATCCCCACATGGAGCAATTTTTCCCGAAACAAAACCTCATGTTGGCGGGTAACCCCATTAGAGAAGCGCTTGAAAATATAAGCCTTGAACCGGCAGAAGCCAAAGCAAAACTCGGATTTAACCCGGAACAACCTCTTGTCTTTATTGTAGGAGGCAGCCTAGGGGCATTAGCCATAAATAAAGCCATGATGTCCTGCGCAGCTATCTGGGCGAACCATGGAATACAAGTAATGTGGCAAACCGGGGCCAGTTTTGCACCTCAGGCGCAAAAAGCCTTTTCAGGAAACGGCAACCCCATGGTTAAGCACCAACCTTTCATACAGGACATGGGAACGGCTTATGCAGCAGCAGATATAGTCATTTCACGTGCGGGCGCCATGGCGCTGGCAGAAATCGCCATGGTGGGTAAACCTTCCATTTTGGTTCCGCTACCCACCGCAGCAGAAGACCATCAAACCCATAATGCACAAACTTTTGTGGCCGCTGGTGCCGCCGTTTTATTGAAAAACCAAGAAGTCGAAGAGCGACTCGACCACTTGGTTCGCGACCTTATCACACAACCTGATGCATTAAAAGCCATGGGAACAAAGGCACGTGAACTTGCCACACCGGGGGCAGCGCATCAGATTGCGAAAGACATACTTCATCAAATTCAAAGCCATGCATAACTACTATTTTTTAGGCATCGGCGGAATTGGCATGAGCGCTTTGGCGCGCTACCTACACAGGGAAGGACACCTCGTATCCGGATACGACAAAACCCCTACTCCACTTACGGAACAACTTCAGAAAGAGGGAATTTCAATCTATTTTGATGAAGCAGCGGCGGCCATTCCTGAGGCGTTTACCCATCCTGAAAAAACTTTGGTTATTCGCACCCCAGCTGTGCCGATGGAGCATAAAGGATATTGTTGGTTCAGAGACAAAGGCTTCACCATCTTAAAAAGGGCCGCATTGCTTGGCAGCATTGTCAATGACCTTCGTCCATTATGCGTGGCCGGCACCCATGGAAAAACCACCACCTCTTCTTTACTCGCTTGGTTACTTCATGCATCAGACGTACCTATGGCGGCCTTTCTGGGTGGCATTCCGGCCAACTTCAAAACGAATTATATGGCTGATGAAGATCCGGAATTTGCTGTGGTAGAAGCGGATGAATTTGATCGGTCCTTCATGCATTTGCGGCCGTACATGGCCATTCTCACGGCTGTAGATCCAGATCATTTGGACATTTATGGCACAGGGGAGGAACTACAACGCACCTATCAGGAGTTTGCCCAATTGGTGCATCCAAACGGCATGTTGGTCATGCGTCATGGTTTACCCATTACTCCCGTGGGCAAGGTGGTCACGTATGGTATTGAAAAAGGAGATGTTCAGGCCAGAGAGGTCCAACCCAGAGAAGGAGGTTTTGCTTTTCAGCTTTGGAATCATCATGAGCACTTAGGCGAATGGTTTATACCGCTACCGGGTGCGCATAATGTAGAAAACGCCTTGGCAGCCATAACAGTGGCCAGGGCTTGTGGCGCCTCCTTAGAAGCCCTAAAAATGGCTTTAAAAGGATTTACAGGCGTGGCGCGAAGAATGGAAAAAGTGGCTGCCAAGAAGGATTTGGTGTATTATGATGATTATGCACATCACCCAGCAGAGCTCACCGCGGCCATCACGGCCTTGAGAACTTTATATCCGGATCGCACGCTTACAGGGATTTTTCAGCCCCATTTATTTTCCAGAACCCAAGATTTTGCAGAAGGGTTTGCGGCCAGCCTTTCGCTTTTGGATCATGTGGTCCTTATGAACATTTATCCCGCCCGGGAAAAACCGATTCCCGGCGTTACAAGTGCCATGTTATTGGAAAAAATTAAAGGTCCCAAAACCAAAATACTAGCAGATACTCAAACCATTCTTGAGGATATGTTACCAAAGACCACCGGGGTTCTTGTCACTTTAGGCGCAGGAGACATTGACCGGCTGGTTCCAGCGATTCGTTCATGGATTCAACATCAACAGGCATGAAGCGGAGGCACCTACATATCCTAAAACGCGTACTGGGCCTTGTGCTCATGGTGGGGTTATTTGCCTTTGGTACCCAAGGAGCCATTTATACGGATTGCAGCGCCCCATTGGTAATCATTGACCATGAAGAAGATCGAATGTTTGTTGATTATGCAGACGTGGTAGAGATGGTGCAACAGGTTTGCCATAACGCGGGTCCAGTTCCCACTGACCAGGCCTCTTTGTCTGCCATAGAACAGCGGTTGCACCGACATCCTGCGGTGCGACAAGCAGAAGTGTGGTTTGGGGTAAATGGCACCTTACATATTCGTATTCAACAAAGGCAACCCATAGCCTTGGTAGAAAATCAAATGGGCGAAAGGTGCTATTTGGACACCGAAGGCTATACTTTTCCAGCCGATGTAGGCGAGCCGGCCCGCGTTTGTTATGTGAATGGATTTATATCCTGCCAACCTTCCGGCGATCACATCTCGCATAACTCAACCTTGCAAGCCATACATGCCGTCACCACAGAAATGCACAACCGGCCATTTTGGAAAGCTTGGATCGAACAAATATGGTTGGAGCCGGATACCCAAATGGTATTTATTCCTAAGATGGGAAAGCATGAAATCCTCTTTGGACCAGCTAAAGAAATCGCCAGAAAACTGAACAAACTAGATATTTTTTACACCCGCGCACTCAGCGCCACGGGGTGGGACCAATACACGGTCATTGATGCCCGCTACAAAGGGCAAATCATTGCCAAAGGCCCCGCACCCGCGCCAATACCTGTTACACTTCCTGATACCCTTGCGTTATGAGCCAAAAAAAGAACAACGACCATGTAGAACAAGTGACCGTAGGTCTAGACATTGGAACCACGAAAATCGTGGCCATTGTAGGTCGCAAAAATGAACACGGAAAAATTGAGATTCTCGGTTTAGGCAAATCCGATTCCATTGGCGTGCAAAGAGGTATGGTCGCCAACATCGATCGAACCGTTGAATCGATTAAAAAGGCCATCGCTGAAGCCGAAAACCATGCAGATATGAATATTGTAACGGTTCATGTCGGCATTGCGGGACAGCATATCCGTAGTTACCAACACCGTGGTTCCACCATTCGGGAAAATCCGGATGTAACCATCAGCCAAAAGGAAATTGATGAATTAATTCATAAAATGGGACGGATCACCTGCGAGCCCAACGAAAAAATCATTTCTGTGATTCCGCAGGATTATCTGGTGGATCAAGTGAACTATACCAAAGAACCCATTGGTTGGACAGGAGGAAACTTAGAGGGCAATTTCCACATCATTACAGGACAAGTAACGGCTGCCAAAAACATTGCTCGTTGTGTACAGGAAGCAGGATTACACATGCAGGAAATGATTTTGGAACCCATCGCATCTAGCACGGCAGTGCTTTCTGAAGAAGAAAAAGAGGCCGGCGTAGTATTGGTAGATATTGGAGGTGGAACCACCGATGTGGCTATTTTTCAAGACAACATCATTCGCCACACGGCGGTCATTCCATTCGGCGGCAACATTATTACGGATGATGTGATGCATGGTTGCAACATCATCAGGAACTATGCTGAAATGCTTAAAATTAAGTTTGGCTCCGCCATCCCAACCCCTGACATGATGCAGCGCATGATTTCTGTTCCTGGGCTTCAAGGAAGGCCGCACCGTGAAATCTCCATGCACAACCTCGCCAGCATAATTCAGGCAAGAATGGCTGAAATACTTGAGGCTGTAGTCATGGAAATTGAGCGTTCCGGATATGAGAAAAATCTTGCAGCAGGCGTAGTACTTACCGGCGGAGGAGCAAGGTTGAAAAACATCAAACAATTCACGGAATACAGTACAGGGTTGGACACCCGTATTGGATTGCCTACAGACCATATTGCAGGTAACATGGTGGAAAAAATCGCATCACCCATTTTCTCTACCTCTGTAGGGCTGATGATGATGGGTTTCCAATCCGTAACAGCGAAACAATCCAAAGAAACCGAAGAAAAAACTCCGGATAGCCCCAAAAGTCCGTGGCACTTGAAATCTATCCTGGATAAAATTTTCGACAACCGCGAAGACTCTTTAGAATAAGCATCATCAACATCATCAACTATAAACACACATCGTCATGAGTGAGCAAAACAACAACGAGTTATTGGGCTTCGAACTACCCCAATCCAGCAACAGCATCATCAAAGTAATTGGTGTTGGCGGCGGCGGAAGTAACGCCGTAAATCACATGTACCATCAGGGCATTAAGGGCGTTGAATTCATGGTTTGTAATACCGACAACCAAGCCCTTGCCCTATCGCCGGTACCTCATCGCTTACAATTAGGTCGTAACCTCACCGAAGGCAGAGGGGCTGGTTCCATGCCGGAAGTGGGTCGCCAAGCGGCTTTAGAAAGCATTGAAGACATTAGACAATATTTTTCAGATGGAACCAAAATGGTATTCATCACCGCCGGAATGGGTGGAGGAACTGGAACCGGAGCAGCGCCTGTCATTGCCAAGTTGGCTAGAGAAATGGGCATCCTCACCGTGGGTATTGTTACCGTTCCTTTCACTTTTGAAGGAAAGAAGCGCATAGAACATGCAGAAAACGGTATCCAAAACCTCAAAGAATATGTAGATACCATGCTTCTCATTTCCAATGACCGGCTCAGGGAAATGTATGGTAACCTTTCTTTACGACATGCATTTGGAAAAGCGGATGACATCCTAACTACAGCCGCCAAAGGAATTGCCGAAATCATCACCGTACCGGGCTACATCAACGTAGATTTCGAAGACGTAAAAACAGTCATGACCAATGGTGGATCCGCCATTATGGGGGCTGCCATTGCAGAAGGGGAAAATCGGGCGCTACGTGCCGCTCAAGACGTACTTAACTCCCCATTGCTCAATGATTCTGATATCCGTGGCGCCAAGCATGTATTGATTTACATCTCCTATGGAACCGATGAGCTCCAAATGGATGAAATGACTGAAATCACAGATTTTGTCCAAGAAGCCGCCGGTATGTCCGCCAACATGATCTGGGGAACAGGGTATGATGAAACCTTGGGCAATGCCATTTGTGTGACTTTAATTGCCACCGGATTTAACCGTGATGAGCCCAAAAACAGCCTAAATGAGCACCTTGTTCTACCTGTAAACAACAAAAACAACGCGGAAATCGCGCGTGAATTACAACAGGAGAAATTCAGTCCATTAAACGAAGTTGAACTGGAAATTGAGAACAAGCAAGAGTTAAACCCAAAGCATGAAGTGCTATTTGAAGTCATTAACCGCGGTGATTCTAACGAGGAGTTACCACCGCTCAACGACTTGGAAGATGCTGTGCCCACGTCCAACGGTGCCTTGGTCTTTAATCTACTGGATGACCCTGAAGTAGCTGAACAACCCATTTTCCCTACGACTGCTGATAAAGGAAAATTGGATATTCATGCCATCATGCAAGCCCAACAGGCTGAGGAAACCAAAAAGAAACCAGTGGCTACCGAACGAAACCACGAGGCCAAAGACCGCAGAGAAAGCTTACAGCGGATCACACAACAGCTGCGTCGTCCGAGTGATCTTTCCTTGTTGGAAAAACAACCCGCCTTTGTGCGTAGAAATGTAAAGTTGGAACCACACCCAACCTCTAAAGACCAATTTGCGTCGAACCTATCGGTTTCCCCAACGCAAGATGGTTTTCAAATCAGAGAAAACAATTCATTTCTACATGACTCCGTAGATTGATTTCGGCGATTTCGCCTGCTTACCTTACGATGATGAAAAAAAGGAGACACCTGCGGGTGTTTCCTTTTTTTATGCTTTTCAACCAAACTAAGGTGCCAAAAGATAAAGCACCTCAAAGCAAAGTTTATCTGAGGCTGGAAATGCCTTGTAAATACGCCGAAAAATGCTCAGGCGATCCGTGAAACACATTCAAATCTACCTGATTACAGATTCCGTTGATGCTAGCCTCTTCTGTAAACTGCCAAAAAAGCCAAGATTTTTCCTTAGAAATTCTTGGCGCACGGGAATTATAATGCGCCACCCAGAGCGGCATATCAGGAAGTTCCTGATGAATATAATCATGGTAAAAGGTGGCCCCTGTATAAAGGATGGGGCGAAAACCCGTGACCGCTTGAATTTCATCACTAAACTTTTTCACCTCGGCGCACAAGGCCTTTGGGCTTAAACCCCGTGCATCTTCTACATCCACCACAGGAGGCAATTGCCAATCATCTTTGGCTTTATTCATGGTTCTCAGGAAATGTCGGGCTTGGGGAACGGCGGGCTGACCCGCATCGAAATAATGGTAAGCTCCTCTAGGAAGTCCTACTTTGCGGGCTTCTTCCCAATTGAAAAAAAACTTTTTATCCAACCGATTCAGTCCCATGGTGGCACGAATAAACACGAATTGAATCCGATAGCCGTCCCAGCTAAAATCCCTGAGTTCCTGCCAATGAATATTTTCCTGATAAGCACTTACATCGGCACCCACGACGGGGTAACCACCCGGGATTTTTACTCCTGCGTCGGGATAATGTCCACCTTCTTTACATTGATAGTTCCTTGGGGTAACCTTTTTTCTAAACGTAATAAAATAAGGACGTGCTACAAAAAGCCCCACCAATCCAGCGGCTGCGAAAAAGCCAATGAGTCGCCGGACTGACATCAATCACGGGAATTTCCGTACGCCATCCAAAGAATGCCTGCCGTAGCCGGCCAAAGATAGCCCATGGGTAGTTGGTCGGCCAGGTTTGGCATAGGCTTCAGCATCAAAAGTATGGAAGCGCCGGTTACCACAGCGCCTAAAAGAATCGTAAGCCAATGCGTTTTCAAAAAACCTGCAAAAATAGCCGCTGCACTCCCACCCATTAAAGCGTACAAAGCCATTTCCCGAAAAGAGTAAGGCGGGTATAAATCAATAAAAGGCCAATGAAAGGCTAGGGTATAAAAAAACGGGCTTATGCGAATAAGCCAATAGGCCACAGGTTTTAAAAAGCCAAAAGGTTTCACCGACTAAACGGTTAAAATTTCCTTTTCCTTTCTGGCCACGTGGGCATCAATTTTGGAAATGTAATCGTTGGTCAGGTTTTGGATTACCGCTTCGGTAGCTTTGGCTTCATCTTCAGGTAAGCCATCTTTTTGCGCCTTTTTTACCATTTCATTGGCATCTCTCCGCGCATTTCGAATGCTCACTTTAGAATCTTCGCCTTGGTTTTTAGCCATTTTCACCATTTCTTTTCTGCGTTCTTCCGTAAGTGGTGGCACAGAAATACGAATCATCTCACCATCATTTTGGGGGTTTAAGCCCAAATTTGAATTAATGATGGCACGCTCTACATCCTGAAGCTTATTTTTTTCCCAAGGTTGAATCACCAAGGTGCGGGCATCTGGGGTAGTTACGTTGGCAATTTGGTTCAAAGGCACCATAGAACCGTAGTATTCCACCATGACGCTGTCCACCATGGCGGGATTGGCTTTACCGGTTCTAATTTTTAGCAATTCTGCCTCCAAATGAACAATCGCCTTGTCCATCAATTGCTTGGCATGTTCTATGGCTTCTGATGATCCCATGAGATGTAACGATTAATGGTGCGAATTTAATATTTTTCAGGCATTGGCCGTGTCTGAATTGCGGCATTGTTCTTCTGGCTTTGCCCCGCACAATCCACAAGCGGCACCTTCTTTATTCAAAAAGGGACTTTGGCTTGCACAGGTACCGGAAAACTTACCGTCCTTTTTCACCAGCAATTTAATGGCAATGCCAGCAAATGCTAAGCCAAGTAAACCTATCACCAAAAATAATAAAGTCCAGTTCATCGGTCTTTTTAAAATGGTTAAACGCAACCTACCTTAAATCGGTATCTTTGAAGCTCCAAATGTACAGTTTTACACCGAGCATGCACGCATCCTTAAAATCCTTTCAACGTCTTTTAACCATCATGGACGATTTAAGGGAAAAATGCCCCTGGGACCGAGAGCAGACCATGGAAAGTCTTCGAACCCTTTCAATCGAAGAAATCTATGAACTGTCCGAAGCCATCATAAACGAAGATGCCAATGAAATAAAAAAGGAACTTGGCGACCTGTTTTTACATTTGGTCTTTTACGCCAAAATCGCACAGGAAAAGGAATGGTTCGACGTATCTGAGGTCTTGGAAAGCATTTGTGATAAATTGGTCCAACGGCATCCGCACATTTATGGTGAAGTATCTGTGAACTCCGCGGAGCAGGTGAAAGAAAATTGGGAAGCCATAAAATTGAAGAATGGAAGCAAAGGGGTCCTTTCCGGCGTGCCTCAATCCTTGCCAGCGTTGGTAAAGGCATATAGAATGCAGGAAAAAGCGGCGGGCGTGCATTTCGATTGGCCCAATGCGGAAGGAGCGAAAGAAAAAATGTTGGAAGAGTTGGCAGAACTGGAAGAAGCCGCAAAAACCACTAACCGTGCACATCAGTTGGAAGAAGCGGGCGATTTACTCTTTTCTGTGGTCAACTATTGCCGGAAACTAGGACTCAATGCAGAAGATGCCTTGGAACTTTCCAATCGCAAATTTCAAAGAAGGTTTCAGGACATGGAAACGTCCATTCATAAAGCGGGGTTAGATATTACAAAGCTGGACCTCGACACCTTAGAATCCTTTTACCAGCAAGCCAAAGCCAAAGAAGCCTGATATGGCAACCCACCAAACAGATGTGTTGATTTTGGGCGCAGGTCCGGCAGGAACTACGGCAGCCATTCATTTGGCGGGAAAAGGGTATCAGGTGACCTTAATGGACCAACATGCGTTTCCACGGGATAAGATTTGCGGCGATGCATTAAGTGGAAATACCACCTATGAAGTTTCTAAACTGCCTGAAAAAGCCCAAATACCTTTTCATCAATTGCCACGTGCTTTGCCGGCAGGAGGCATACGGTTTGTTGCCCCCAATGGCATTCCATTGGATTTACCTTTGGCAGTTGCGCGTCCGGGCTTCGCCTCAGCAGGCTTTGTGGTGTCGCGCTGGGATTTTGACCATTACCTTTGGAAGGAGGCTGTGTCCTATGAAGATGTACAATTTGTTCAAGCAAAGGCTGATTCTATTGAGATCACCGACCATGAGGTGACGGTTTCTTGCGGCCAGGACGTTTATAAAGCGTCCTTTGTGTTGGCAGGCGATGGAGATAAATCCATGGTGCGGAGGGCACTCTGGCCAAAACCGATTCACCGTAGACACCATAGCGCAGGACTTCGACAATATTGGACCGGAGTTCAAGGTTTTCCCGAAGGTTCCTTCATCGAATTGCATTTTCTACCGGAACTTTTGCCCGGTTATTTTTGGATTTTCCCCATGACCGATGCACGAGCCAATGTGGGCTTAGGGGTTCGGTCAGACGTGGTTTCGGCCCGTAAAATGGATTTAAAAAAGCATTTAAAGACGTTGATTAGCTTGCATCCTGAGATTGCTCCGAGGTTTCGTGAGGCCACGGCTTCGGAGACGATTCGTGGTGCGGGTTTGCCTTTGGGTTCCACATGGAGAGAATTAACCCATCACCGGGTGCTCATGATGGGAGACGCGGCTGGATTGGTGGATCCATTTTCAGGTGAAGGGATAGGTCAGGCCATGACCAGTGGCAGGATTGCGGCAGAGACCGTGCTACAAGGATTGAAAACGGGACGGGGAAGTAAGGAAGATTTGCAGGCGTATACAGTACGTTTAAAGCGAACTTTAGGAGGAGAGCTTCAGGTGAGTACCTACCTGCAATGGATGCTGCGTTATCCAGGTCTTTTCAATTTGGTGGCGCGCAAAGCACAAAACAGGCCTTGGTTGAGGGATGAGATATGTGACATGTTGCATCACCCAGCGCAAAGAAAACGGCTTTTATGGCCGGGGTTTTGGTGGAAATGGGTCAGATAATACCTTACCCCACAAACAGGAAGGGTAACGAAAAGAAAAAAAAGCGAAAAAAAGTTTGTTAACAGGTTGAATATCCTTTAACTTAGTGTATCATTGTACAGCGATTCTCTTCTCGAAAGAAACTAGGTATCAGGAAAGCTTCTGTATCATCTATCGAAACCCGGGCTGACGTCGCATAATTTATTTTTTTTATTCATGAACATTTTCATTGCCAAGCTGAGTGGTCGCACCACCAGCGAAGACCTCCAGGAAGCTTTCGAACAGTACGGAGAGGTAACATCTGCCAAAGTAATTATGGATCGGGAAACCGGTAGATCCAAGTGTTTTGGTTTCGTAGAAATGGCCAACGACGAAGAGGCCCGTTCCGCTATCGAAGCGTTGGACAACGCTCAATTCCACGAGAGTACTATCGTGGTAAAAGAAGCTCGTCCACGTGAAGAACGCGCTCCACGCTCCTTTGGTGGCGGCGGAGGAGGCGGCGGTTTCCGCCCTCGTAGCCCACAAGGCCCACGCTCAGGCGGTGGCGGAGGTTTCCGTCCACGCGAAGATCGTGGTGGCTATGGTGACCGGAACTATTCTTCTGATCGCTATTAATTCATTTCGCGCTTTTGCGCATAGCAAAGGGGATAACCAGTGGTTATCCCCTTTTTCTTTGCCATCAAATAAAAAATACAATCTTATCGCTTCACCCTGAGCTCAAAATTTTTCCCGAGATATACCCTCCGTACCTCTTCATCGGCAGCCAATTCCTCAGCTGTTCCTGCTTTTAGAATTTTTCCCTCAAACAACAGATAAGCTCTGTCGGTGATGCTTAAGGTTTCGTGCACGTTATGGTCGGTAATCAAAATACCAATGTTGCGGTTTTTCAAGGACGCTACAATGCCTTGAATATCTTCAACTGCAATAGGGTCCACGCCGGCAAAGGGCTCATCTAACAAAATAAAAGAAGGATCGGTAGCCAAAGCACGGGCAATCTCGGTTCGCCGGCGTTCGCCACCAGATAACAAATCACCACGATTTTTACGCACTTTTTGCAATCCAAATTCTTGAATCAGGGTTTCACATTTTTCATGCATTTCCTCACGGCGCAAATCACGGTGCTCCAATACCGCCATCAGGTTGTCTTCTACACTCAGTTTTCTAAACACAGAAGGTTCCTGAGGCAAATACCCAATACCCATTCTGGCACGCTGGTACATGGGAAGGTTGGTAATTTCTTTATCCCCCAGAAAAATTTGACCCTCATTGGGCCGAATCATACCTGTGACCATGTAAAAGGTCGTGGTCTTTCCTGCACCATTTGGGCCAAGTAAACCTACAATTTCCCCACGATTCACTTCTACACTGACACGGTTGACTACCGTACGGCTTTTATAACGCTTTATCAAAGATTCGGCACGTAATTTCATGCCTTAGATTTTTACACTTAATCCCCCAACAATGCCCCAACGCGGAGACTCCGGATAAAATTCATTGCCCGGATCTAAAGGATTGGCACCCCGCTGGTGGGTAAGTCTCCACACAAAATCGATGCGCAATACATTAAAAATGTTCTCAATCCCCGCATGTACCTCCACATAGGGCATGGTTTGCCCTGTTCTTTGGTCGCGCAATTCATAGGTACCCTGCGGCAATGCCATATAGGCTTTGTTGGCGTCTGAAATAGAACCTACCAGCATTTTAGCCCCAATAACCTCACGCCATTTAAGTTTTCGCAATCCAGGGATTTTATTAAAAAATAAACCGTCAAAGAAATGCTCCACACGCACAGAAGCATATTGATCGGACACGAACTCAAAATAATTCATGAGGTTAAAGCCAAACATGTCATACATGTAGGTATCATTTCCAAGGTGAATTTCCATCAAGGGATAAGGAATGGTGCCCCAGATTTTCCCAGCCTGAATTTCCCAGTCAGTGTATCCCAAAGGTTTAATGCGTGCGCGATCTGCAATAGAGCATCGTACTGCATGGTACTCATAATCACTTCCCAAAACCCCTTTCATCCCGTATGTGTATTCCAATTTAATCACAGGATATTCCCCTCGAATAGCCCTTCTTTTCACCCGACCTCGAAGCCATTGCTGGCCATACGCCAAAGTGGTTTCAAAGCGAATTTCGGAACGGGTAAAATTTGGCAAATAATTAGAGATTTCACCATTCTGATCCAGCTCTCCAAAACGTAGAAATGGAGAGTCATGCACCCGCATCCAGTTCAAGGTCAATTTGGAATTTAGGCCTGTGAACCAGTCATGCTCATAAAAACCTTGAACGTCGTCAATAAAACTTATGTCTGTCAGGACCCTTCGACGTAAAAAGGTGCCAATAAAGTTGTCCGGACGCCATTGGTTACGGGAAAGTCCTAATTGCTCATAATCCTGACGAATCCGCCAACCAAACATTCGCCAAGGATTCTTGTCCTTGTTCACATGGTAAACGCCAGAACAATCCCATTTAAAGCGTTCATCACGGGTTCCATAGGTAACATGGGCTTCTACAAAAAACCTGCGGCTAATGGAATCGGAAGTCCGTCCACCCACTTTAATACGATGCCCTTCAATCTCATTCATGGACCATGTTTCATACAGGGGCCCATAGCCGAAGTAACCAAAATTCCAGTATCCTGAACTGACCAAATCCCCGATTTTGTAGATGAATTGAAAGGTTGGATTCCGCTTTACAGCCGTTACTGCAGAGTCAATCTTCTTTTCCGTAGTGGTCAGGTCAATAGGTCGTAAAGTGTCCCAAGTAAATTTTGAGACCCGCGCACCATCAATAATATCAACCTCAGCACCGG
The DNA here is from genome assembly GCA_964599915.1 of uncultured Candidatus Competibacteraceae bacterium. Classification (GTDB taxonomy): domain Bacteria; phylum Bacteroidota; class Bacteroidia; order CAIKAF01; family CAIKAF01; genus CAZRHR01. The sequence goes on from CAZRHR010000002.1 coordinate 67,771, forward strand.
GCTTAGGAAAAATACTAGATGAAGGCTGGTTAAAAATATGGTTGGAATGCACCCTGGTGCGATGAATAAGCACCCTATACTTATCATTTTTCTTGGCTAGATTCATGGAAAAGTCCACAAAATCTTTCGGGTTAAAATCCATCCAGGCCTCATCATAACTGAGGACCCAAACCCCATCTGGCCGTCTGGAAAATCTGGCATCAATTTCGAAACTCGACACAAAATTAATGTTCGCCTCAGGGTTCATTTTTAAACGAAACCTGGTGACAGCCCAAGTGGTGTCATGCACATACATTTCACCTGAATACACCATTTCTTTTGGCAAACCATCCTTTGGGCCAAAAGTGATGCGAAACTGCCGCATGTTATCAATGTACAAGGTGTCTGTAAGCTCATACGCATAATAACCCACAGCAGGATTCAACGGTCCTACGAAAGTTTTTCCTAGAATCAGCTGGTTATCATCGTAGAAATTAAAGTCCTGAAAAGTACCTAAAAATTGGGCAAAATTGTCGTTTTCTACGCCCGTCATGGCAAACTTATGAATCACTTCCCGCTTAGATGCCCCGCGCTTTTTATAAATCTTGGACATCATCTCTGACAGAAGAAAGGGATAATATTTGGTGGTGTCACCGGGATATCTTCCTGTATACACAAGATCAAATATGGGTTTAAAGGCCTTGGTCACTTTGCCATTGACAAATTTTTCAGGTAGGTTATACGCATCGAACTGCGATTTGGTATAGACATCTGATTCGACAGATTCAAAGCGGAAGGGGTCGTTTTCCCTTCTATACTTTTTCACAGAATCAATCACCTCCAAGGCGGGTCTTCGCTTACGGTACACCACTTGAATTTCATTTAATACCAACCCGGGCTTTAGCGTGAGCCTAACATTATTAATGGTTCCAGGTCGAATATTTAACGTGGTATCCTGATAGCCCAAAAATCGAACATGAAGTTTGGTCGGCTTTTGGTCGGTTTTCAACTCAAACCTGCCATCTACATCGGTCACCGTGCCAATAGATGTGCCACCAAAATATACATTCACGCCGGGGAGCGGGGTGTTACGCTTTTCTTTTGGATCTCCATCAAAAATCACCCCTTTCACCACCGTAACTTGTGCATGCAAGAAGGAGCTAAAAAAAAGAAAAAACAAAAGAAAACGCCACATCATGCTTGTGAATTATACTGTTGAAGCGCATCCCAATAGGCTACGGCCCTGCGGGTATGTGGAATCACAATGGTACCACCCACAAGATTTGCCACAGCTAAAAGCTCAAAAAATTCAGCTTCGGTGGTACCGGCAGAAACACATTGTTCAATATGGTACTTTACACAATCGTCGCAACGTAGAACAAGTGAGCCCATCAATCCCAAAAGTTCTTTGGTTTTGGTGGATAATGCACCCTCTTCATACGCACGCGCATCCAAGTTAAACAGTCGCTTAATGACCAAATTGTCTGCCGATAAAATGCGGTCATTCATTTTACTTCTTTCCTCACGAAAAGACTCTACAATGGTCGATTGTTCACGCATACGGGTACAAAGCTAATAGGTACATGCTGCTTAGCAAAATTCTAGCCAAAATTAAAATGGTTTTAAAACCAGAGTTTCCTGCTTTGTCGCAGCAGTAAAGGTTTTTATCAAAATAAAAGTTTGTTAATTCTCAGCATCAGGTGTTTTGCTGCCTATCCTTGGAACGCTGAACGCTTGCGGAAACCCAAATAGATACTTCATAAAGCAAACTGAGCGGCAGGGTTAAAAGAATTTGAGAGGCCACATCAGGCGGGGTAATAATCGCAGATAAAATGAGAATAATAACAAAGGCATGCCTACGGTACTTTTTCAAAAAGGCAGGCCCTAAAACACCAAGCTTGGTGAGAAAATAAACCAAAACCGGCAACTGAAATACGAGTCCCGTGCCAAGTGTTAGGCTAAGTAAAGTGGAAATGTAATTATCAAAGTCCGGGGCATTTTCAATAAAGGCGCTCACGCGGTAATTACCCAAGAAATGGATGGTGATAGGCGCAATCATGAGGTACCCAAACGCAACGCCCAAAAAGAACAATAGGGAGATGAAAAATGTAATCCCACGTACGGTTTTAATCTCTTTTTCGTGCAAGGCCGGCTTCACAAACCGCCACAATTCCCAAATAATGTAGGGAAATGCCATAATAATGCCCGCCACCATACATGCGTAGATATGCCAGATAAACTGACCACTCATTTTCCGGCTTAAAAACTGCTTAATCTCCACTTTTCCCAGACATAATGCATCCGCATGCAACCAATCTGCTAGGGTACAAAACCATTGTTTCGAGATAAAATCTTCGCGAAATGGACCAAAAATAATTTCATCAAAAAGGAACGGAGTAAAAAAGAAAGCCACAACCGCACCTATGACCATGGCCAAGGCAGAACGCCATAAATGCCCACGCAGCGCCTCAAGGTGCCCTAAAAAACTCATTTCCTTTTCCTGTGGCATGGAGGCAAAAGTAAGGATTTATATCCATTGAAATGGAGAGAATATAACACATCAACGGACTGGATTTTCCAGCGAAAAAAGTGGGCTGAAAACAACGAAGAAACAAGAAAACGAGGTCTAACAAACGGCACACAAAAGGCGGAAGAGGTCAAGGCCACTTAATGCCCCAGGATGAATACCCCACTTCAAAAAATCAAACAAAGGAGCCCTCAGTAAGCCGCAACAATTCAGTCAACACGCCATATCAATCTGACCTTCATTCAATCGATATTGGCATTGATTCAACTAAAAAAGAGCTGCAAAGGAAAAGCAACTTATGGCGTAAAACCTTGAAAATACGCAGCTCCATCCCTTGTAAAAAAAACGGGCACCTATTGGCGCCCGTTTCATCTATCTTTTACCGGTTCATTAATGATGAACTTCAGATTGTTTCTCTTTTTCAGTTAGAGGTTTGGTCTGCGGAATAAAGTCGGCCTCTTCTCCATTGGGCAAACTATAATCATAAGGCCAACGGTGAACCGCAGGAATATCGCCAGGCCAGTTACCATGTACATGTTTCACAGGCGTGGTCCACTCAAGTGTGGTGGAATTCCATGGATTCTCAGGAGCTTTAGGACCTTTAAGTGCAGAATAGATAAAGTTGAAGACGAAGATAAACTGAGCTAATCCACCTACGATAGCGAAAATCGAAATCACGGTATTCAGGTCAGCAAAACCATCGAAGAATTCAGGATTTTGGTAATAGCGTCTAGGTACACCGGCCAATCCCATGTAGTGCATCGGGAAAAATACACCATACGCACCAATAAGGGTAATCCAGAAGTGAATATATCCGAGCTTATTGTTCATCATACGCCCAAACATTTTGGGGAACCAGTGATACACGCCAGCGAAGGTACCAAACATGGAAGCTACACCCATTACGATATGGAAGTGGGCTACCACAAAGTAGGTGTTGTGTAAGTTTACATCAAGTGCGGCATCAGCAAGGATAATACCTGTAAGACCACCAGTGATAAACAAGGATACAACACCCACGGCGAACATCATGCCAGGCGTGTACACAATGTTTCCTTTCCACAGCGTGGTGATGTAGTTAAACGCCTTGATGGCGGAAGGAATAGCAATCAACAACGTGGTGAAAGTAAACACGGCACCTAAAAGCGGGTTCATTCCGGTAATAAACATGTGGTGACCCCATACAATAAAGGACAAGAAAGCGATGGCCAACATTGAACCAATCATGGCTCTGTATCCAAAAATGGGCTTCCGGCTGTTTACAGCAAGAACCTCAGAAGTAATTCCTAAGGATGGAAGAAGAATAATGTACACTTCAGGGTGACCCAAGAACCAAAACAAGTGTTGGTACAATACAGGTGAACCGCCGGTTTGCTCCAATGCTTGTCCAGAAATAAAGATATCAGACAAGAAGAAGGAAGTACCCATAGAACGGTCGAAGATGAGCAGTAACCCTGCTGCAAGTAGCACGGGGAAGGACAAAAGACCAAGAATAGCAGTAATAAAGAAAGCCCAAATGGTCAATGGCATGCGCGTCATGGACATCCCTTGCGTACGAAGGTTCAGTACTGTGGCGATGTAATTTAAACCACCCATGAGTACCGAAACGATGAAGAGGACGATGGAAGTAAGCCAAAGGGTCATTCCAAGACCTGAACCAGAACTAGCTTGTGGTAAAGCAGAAAGCGGTGGGTAAACAACCCAACCTGAGGCAGCAGGGCCGGTTTCTACAAACAAAGAACAAAGCATCACAAAACTGGACAAGAAAAAGAACCAGTAGGACAACATGTTCAGGAAAGGAGAGGCCATATCTCTGGCACCTAACTGCAATGGAATGAGTAGATTTGAGAAGGTACCTGACAAACCTGCGGTAAGTACCATGAACACAAGAATGGTACCGTGAATGGTTACAGCGGCCAAGTAAAAGTTAGGGTCTAAAACGCCACCGGGCGCCCATTTACCCAAGAAAGTCTCCAAAATAGGAACTTCTTGGCCAGGCCAACCCAATTGGATTCGGAAGAACAAAGACAAAGCCATACCCACAAGACCCATAATCATTCCTGTTATCAGGAACTGCTTCGCAATCATTTTATGGTCTTGCGAAAAAATGTATTTGGTAATGAACGATTCTTTGTGGTGGTGATGACCATCATGTGCATGGTGATCGTGATGAACACCATGACCCGCAGCATGAGAAGTGCCGGCTGCAGAACCGTCTTGATGTAAAGTTTCTTCGTTCATGGGAATATAAATTATCGGCTATTATTGTAAACGTGAGGCAATGGGTTGGGGCGCAAAGGGTGTACCAGCTAAACGGTCACGGGTCTCTGTGCCAAAAGTAGTTTTAGAAGCGGCCCAAGCATCATATGCCTCTTTTTCAATGACACGAATGGGTAGCATCATGTTGAAGTGGGTAGCACCACAAATGTTGTTGCAATACAACCAATATTCAAAATCCTTTTTACCAGTGATACCGCGCATTTCAGCGGTGGTAATCACAGGAGTGAAGTTGAAATACGTTTTTGAACCCGGAACGCAGTACATGTGCACACGGAAGTGCGGCATATAAGCGGAGTGAATCACATCCTGAGAACGCATTTCCAGACTAATAGGAACACCTTTGGGGAGGAAAATGGTGTCGCGAACAATAATATCGTCTTCCACAGAAGCATATTGTCCACCTTGGGCATTTTCAAAATCCTCTTGGAATTGATAAAGTACGCGCAACTGGTGTGTCATCCGGCGTAAGCGAATGTTTTGATCTTTCAACAAAGAGTCGTTGGGAAACTTGTTGTCAATTACATTTCTCACATCTGCACTATCCTTGCGAATACGGGCGATTTGTTCATTCACCGTACCTTCATTGATAAGACCAAGAATGTTGGCATCATTAATCATGGTGTAATTTGCAGTTCCCAGTGCGTTATCACCTCCCGCATAGCGAGCGGTCCAGTCGAACTGGCGCGCGTACAACTCTACCACCATGGCGTTGGGATTTCTTTCAGTGGTATCATTCCATACCAAAAGACCTTTCAATACCAACACCGCCATAACCAGGGCAGGAATCAAGGTCCAAACCAACTCCAATTTGTTATTGTGAGCGTAGTGGGTAGCTCGGCGGTTTTTGTTGTAACGGTACTTATAAGCGAACCATAACAACAACGTCTGGGTAAGGAAAAATGCCAGCGTAATCACATAGAAATTGAGCATCAAAAGCTCGTCCACTGCACTACCATGTTCAGAGGCAGAGACCGGAAGTTGATACTCGGGTGTAAAATACTTGGCTGTAAGGTAAATGAACATAGTGAACATTCCGAACAGCGAGAGCAACAGCAAAAAGGCATTGGTGTTGTTTTCCGCAGGCGTAACCTCGTAGGGCTTTTTGCCACGGAGAATGGCAGAAAATTCGAACACTTTCAGCAGGCGGGCTGCTGTATACAGGCTCAGAAGAATAACGGCCAGAAGTGCAATATTGATGAGCATGTTCCGAGTTTCTTAAAGTATGAACAGAAAAATGGGTACAAAAGTTTTTAAATCGCGTGATGTTTGCTTTCACCTAAGAAAGGATGGTTTTGCGCCGTAAGTGGAGCAGAAGCCAATGCCCTGAAAGTGAAAAACAAAAACAATCCTAGGAAGCCTAAAGAGACCCCGATGTCCATGAGACCAAATTGTACAAAACGGCCTAAAGAACCAGGCATCACCATTTGAAACAAGTCCATCAGGTGGCCAAGGAGAATCACGCTACCAGCAAACATCACCAGGTTGTAATTTCTTTTCGCATCTCTGTGCATTAGTACGATCAATGGGAAAACGAAATTACACACCAGCATCACAAGCATTAAGGGCTTATATGGAGTATGAAAACGCTCAAGGAAATAGTTAATCTCTTCAGGAATGTTAGAATACCAAATCAACATGTATTGACTAAACCATAGGTAGGTCCAAAAAATACTGAAGGCAAACATCATTTTAGCCAAATCATGGATGTGGCTTTGGTTCACATTAGGAAGAAAGCCATTCTTCTTAAGATACACTGTAATCAGCAACATGAAGGTGAGGGCACTTACCCAAAAACCTGCAAAGGTGTACCAGCCATAAAGCGTAGAAAACCAGTGTGGGTCAATAGACATTAAAAAGTCCCAGGCAGAGGTAGAAGAAGTAACCGCGAAAAATACGAGGAACGCAGCAGACCACTGATAAGATTTCTTATGCCAGGTCATTCCGCCTTCTAGGTCTTCTTTCAAAGAGAATTTTCTCAATTTATTGATAAAGAAGAACCAACCACCAAGGTAAAGAAGGATACGTCCAAGCCAAAACTCATTATTTAGCCATGTGGATTTCCAAGAGCTGTTGTAGATTACATCATTGGCTTGAAATTCGGGATCTAGCCAATGCCAAGTGTGGTTCAAATGAAAATAACCGGCCAGTGCCATAAAAAGAAGGAAAATGGCACCAATGGGGAAATACTGGGACATGGCTTCGGGAACACGCTTAAAAGCAGTATGCCATCCACCTTCGCCCACATAGTGGACCGCAATAAAGAATGTACCAGCCAAGGCAATGGTCGTGTACCAAAAGGCGTTGATCAAAAGATTACTCCAAGCCCTATCGGGGTCAACCAAAAAATTGACCACCAAGGAGATGATTCCTATCCCAATAAGGGCAAAGAATGCATTTTTCGATTTTCCAGGAATTGTGAAGTTCATGATAATATCTTGACGGCAGTTTGTAATTAAGGATTGGCAAGTTCAGGCGTAGCAGCCGGAGCAGGAGCCGAGGCAGAATCGGCTACAGCTGGTTTTTGCAGGGTTTGCACATACATGGCCACCTTCCAACGCTCTTCGGCGGACAATTGAGAAGCATAGCTTCCCATGTTGTTTTTACCCCACTGCATGGCATGGTAAATTTGCCCTTCAGTAATATCACGCAGTTGCTCTGAATCGTAAGCAGGCGGTTGTAGGCCATAATTGTCTTTGGCCAGCAAAACTTTAACTACAGACCCATCGCCCTTACCTTGCGTACCATGACATGGTGCACAAAATATGGTGTAAAGACGCTCACCTTCAGCCAAATTTTCCATGGTTTTAGGAAGCGGATTCCGTAAGTTGGCATAAGCAGCTGCCCTTCCCTCAGGACTATCGTCATAAGGATAAGGCATAAAATTCATCCGTTTGGTAGAATCCTCGCTGTAAGCGATGGTACCAGCCACAGGATTTTGATTGGTTTTGCCATCCGCGAAATTCGGATTTGCCTCACCAGGCTTGTACGCCGGGCTGTAATACATATCGGGCATGAATTCATAACCCGGACTGTTCTTATCCTTGGTGCAGGAAACCAATAACGCCCCTGCAAGAACACTTGATAATAGGATAGGAGTACGCATGATGTCCTGTTTAGGCTTCGTCATTATAGCGGAGTACATCAGATGTGCAGGCGGCTGCACCCCATTGCTCCAATTCAGCACTTAATTCACTCACATTTACCTGAGGATTGTCTTCATGAACAATTTCCATGACAAACAAATCATCCGTAGAACGTGGCTCCGGATTCATGGCAGGCATACCCGGAAACAAACGTGTGGTAAAAAAGTAAGTGGCGATCATCCCGTGAGCGGCAATCAAAACGGTGATTTCAAAAGCTACAGGAATAAACGCTGGTATGTTGGCCGCCAAAGAAAAGGAAGGCTTTCCACCAATATCCATGGGCCAATCCTTGATGTTCATATACCACATCATCAATAAAGCCAAGGTTGTACCTGTAGCTCCATAGAAAAAAGCGGCGGTAGAAATGCGGGTACGCTTGTTGCCTACCACTTCATCAATACCGTGAATAGGAAACGGAGAGTATATTTCGCGGATTTTAATGCCACGCGCTACGAGCTTCTCGGCCGCATGTAAACATTCATCCGGATCCGTAAATTTCGCTAAAAGAGTTTGCTTGCTCATAATCTTTACTTACAAGATGGTATCAATGGTGATGGGCTTCTTCCTTATTGTACAAATGACCTGTCTTGTGCTTCCAATTGTCACCGGAGGCCTTAAGAATAGACTTGGTTTCCGCAATCGCAATCACAGGGAAAGTACGAGAGAACAATAAAAACAGGGTAAAGAAAATCCCTAGTGTTCCAATGAAAATTCCCACATCTACCCAGGTAGGATGGAACATGGTCCAGCTGGAAGGTAGGTAATCCCTATGTAGTGAAGTCACAATGATCACAAAGCGCTCGAACCACATACCAATGTTTACTACAATACTTAGGGCAAAGGTCCACACCAAGTTTTTACGAATGCCTTTGAACCAGAACAGCTGTGGTGAAATTACGTTACAGCTCATCATAATCCAGTAAGCCCAAAGATAAGGACCGGTAGCACGGTTAATGAATGCATAATGTTCATACTGTACACCGGAATACCAAGCGATTACCAGCTCTGTTATGTAGGCTACACCAACAATCGAACCGGTTACCACGATGATTTTATTCATGGACTCCAAGTGATTCATGGTAATATACTCTTGTAGATTCAGCACTTTACGCATGATAATTAGTAGGGTGGCCACCATGGCAAAGCCGGAGAAAATCGCACCTGCCACAAAGTAAGGTGGGAAAATGGTGGTGTGCCATCCGGGAATCACTGAGGTAGCAAAATCGAAGGATACAATGGTGTGTACAGAAAGTACAAGTGGTGTAGAAAGTCCGGCCAACACCAAAGACACTTCTTCAAAACGCTGCCAGCTCTTGGTCGTGCCACTCCAACCGAAAGAAACGATGGTGTAGATTTTCTTCATGAAAGGAATGATTTGACGATCCCGCACCGTGGCGAAATCAGGAATCAAACCTACATACCAGAATCCAAGGGACACAGAGAAATAGGTAGAGATGGCGAAAAGGTCCCAAAGTAGGGGTGAGTTAAAATTCACCCATAAAGAACCAAATTGGTTTGGAACCGGGAAAAACCAATACACCACCCAAACGCGTCCTACGTGAATCGCAGGGAAAAGGGCGGCGCAAATAACCGCGAAAATGGTCATGGCCTCCGCCGAACGGTTAATAGCCATCCGCCACTTTTGACGGAAAAGCAAAAGAACGGCAGAAATAAGCGTACCGGCGTGACCAATACCTACCCACCAAACGAAGTTGGTGATATCCCAGGCCCAACCTACGGTTTTGTTATTTCCCCATACCCCGATACCTGTACCAAAGGTATAAGTGATAACACCAAGACCCCATGCAAGACATAATGCTGCAATGGTGAAAACCAAATACCACATCTTATTGGCCCGGCCTTCAATGGGCTTTACGATGTCTTCCGTAATCTGGTGGTACGATTTGTTCCCCAGAATGAGCGGCTCCCTTATCGGTGATTCAACGTGCATATCTTATGGATATAAAATGATCGTTCTCTATTCTAAATTAATGATGAGCGGCACTATCCGCACCATGCGTGTGACCTTCATGCGCATCATGTGCGGCATGATCATCGTGGGCAGCGTGCGCACCATGATGTCCACCATCTGCATGACCGTAAGCTTCTGCCACGTTACGTACTTTGGTTTGGTAAACAATGTTTGGTTTTACACCAACCTCTTCCAACAAATAGTAGGCACGTCCTTGTGCAGCTAATTGTGGGATTTGGCCTTTTGCATCGTTAAAGTCTCCAAATACAATGGCATTTGTAGGACAAGCTTCCTGACAAGCGGTTTCAATCTCACCATCCAATACCATACGGCTTTCGGTTTGGCTTTGAGTTTACCTGCTTGGATACGTTGAACGCACATGGAGCATTTTTCCATCACCCCGCGTGCACGAACCGTTACATCAGGGTTAAGGACCATTTTGCCCAAATCATCGTTCATGTAGTAATCAAACTTCTCATTATCTGAGTAGTTGAACCAGTTGAAACGACGAACCTTATAAGGACAGTTG
>CAZRHR010000003.1:0-78145 GCA_964599915.1 uncultured Candidatus Competibacteraceae bacterium
TCTACAAGCGGATGGTGGTAAAGCAAAGTGAAGAAAACAAGATTTTCTTAAGCTATTTGCTCAACATCGATGCCAACGGTGCAGACATTCAGAAGTTCCGCACCATCATGGAGGACGAAACGGCCTCTGAGGCAGAGAAAAAGAAAGCCCGTGAAGGTTTAGAAAAAATCAACGAAACCTTGCTTAAATTTAGAAGAGAACTGGCAGAAAAGCATCCTCAAACCTTTGCCTCTGCTTTGTTTAGGGCCATGGAAGAGCCCAATTTGGCCCAAGTGGATACGGCAGATAAAGAAAAAACCTACCGTTATTTCAAAGCCCATTATTTCGATGGGTTCGATACCCGCGACAACCGGATGCTTCGTACCCCTTTCTACGAGCAGAAACTCACTTTTTATTTTGAAAAACTCGTCCCACAAATTGCGGATTCCCTCATTGCAGAAGCTGACCAGTTTATTGGAAAATTAGCCGGCGACAAGGAATTGTTCAAGTTCGTGGTGCATAAACTCACCTTCATGTTTGAACGCAGCCAGGTGATGTGTGTAGATCGGGCGTTTGTTCACATGGTGGAAACCTATTATCGCACCGGTCGGGCCGATTGGCTTAACAAAGAGGACTTGGATAAAGTGTTGGAGCGTTCAGAAAAATTACGCCCTGTGTTATGCGGTGAAATCGTGAAGGACATCAACCTGCCCGATACCTCCGGTAAAGTGTTTCATTCCCTTTACAAAACCCAAGGGAAATACAAAATCCTTTATTTCTGGGATGCCACCTGTGGACATTGTAAAAAAGCCACACCGGCTTTGGGCGAGCTCTACCTTTCCTTCCTTAAACCAAACAACATTGCTGTATTTGCAGTGGAAGGAGAAATAGAAACCAAGGAATGGAAAAAGTTCCTTCAAGAGCATAAACTGCCTTTTGTAACTGTTTCCGATTTTCCGGAAATGAGAGACAAGCCCGAGTTATATGTACCAAGATTTACAGACATTGGCTCTGTTAACTTCCGACACAATTACGACTTGCGAAGTTATCCTGTCATGTTTGTACTGGACCAAAACCATAAAATTGTGGGTAAAGGATTGTCCGTAGAGCAACTGGAAGATTTCCTGAAAAAGTTGATGAGTCAGGACGAAAAGAAGAAATAAGCCTTCCTGTTTTAGGCAAAGAAGGTGGTATGGCGTGGGTCATATCACCTTTTTTTGTTTTTAAGCATTCGGCTATTCCCATTTTGGGTCAAGGTGTCGACCCAACTGAGGTTGAACCATGCACGAACGCCCGTCAGGAAAAGGGTGGGGGAGTTTTAGGGAAAACCGGGTTGTACTTTGGGGATTCTGCTGCTATGCACTTAAAGTCGGCGCGAAATGTGCCAGTCTCTCCATCACCTTAAGACGTTTGATTTTTCAAGGAAAACTTGGATTTGTCCACGGAAAATAAAAAATATTAATGGAGATATTTTACTCATTTTGTGTTTCGATATTAAATGAATATATTTCACAAAATTCTGATAATGAATAAAGTATTTATTGTCCTAGCGGTGTTGTTTGGTTTTTCAAGCCTTTCAGGTCAAAACCAAGCCCTCTTTGCCCCTGATAGTGCAAAAAATTACCCACGACCGGGCGCAACAGGATCATATACCATCACCAATCCTTTGAACCACAATGGCACCCAGTTTGGAAATCCACCGATGACCATGAATTGCACCTTTAATTGCGTGGCCAATGATTTGTTTTTGTATGATTTAGGAATCAGTTTGCCCCCTACAGCCGTGATTACCGGAGCGGAAGTGATTCATAGCCGCGGTGCCTGCAACAGTGGTTCCTACATGATTGATTCCATTTTCCTGGGATTCCTGGGAGCTCCTTTGGGACAAGCCAAAAGAGATTCCGCCAGCTTAACCATGACCGATACGCTAGGAAGTCCAAATGATGGTTGGGGCGCCGGATTGACTCCTGCGATGGTGAATGATCCACAGTTTGGTATTTTAATTCGAAGCACGGGTACGGGCGTTTGTACCTACGCGCCATGGAATGTCCAATTGATTTTACATTACGATTGCGCCCCCGGACAAGCCCTTGGCCTGATTCCGGATAGCGTTCAAAATATCCCACGGCCCGGTGCAAATGGAAGCTATTCTTTGACCAACCCGCTCACCCACAATGGAAATCAATTTGACAATCCACCCACCACGGTCATGTGTGCCGTCAACTGTGTGGCGGATCATTTGTATTTCAAAGACTTTGGGTTTTCCATTCCCAGTGGTGCCCAAATCACCGGTGTGGTCATTCAAAAAACCAGCGGCGCGTGCAACCAAGGTTCTTTTATGACGGATACGTTGCAACTGGCTTACCAAGGAAATGTGCTTGGACAAGTAAAAAGAGATAGTTCAGGCCTTTTTTACACTTCCATTTTTGGCGCTACCAACGATACCTGGGGCGCAGCGCTCACGCCCGCCATGGTCAACGACCCTAGCTTTGGGGTTTTTGTGACCAGTACCTCACAAGGCGTTTGCACCTATCTACAAACCGATTTGCGCATGGATGTCCATTATTGTTTGACCCCCATGAGCATCACGGAACCTGAAGAAATCCTGGATTTCCAAGTGTTTCCTAATCCCGCTTCGGACCACGTGACGCTTACGCATTATGGCCAGCAGTTTTCAACCTACACCCTTCATGATATGCATGGAAGATTGGTTCATCAAGGAAATTTGGCACCCGAAAAAACAACTTTTTCCGTCCGTCATTTTCCCGTTGGCTTTTATGTCCTTACCATGGAAGGCTCTTCAATACAGGTGGCCAAGGTGTGGATACAAGGCAGTCATTAGGAGCGTGCCTCAATAATTTATCTTAAAATTAAAGCAAATTAACCATCGTTTTTTTCTTTGTGTAAACGTTACAACGGATAAATAACCAATTTTGAATGCCATGATTGGATTCAATAAAGTTGTTTATTCAGATACAGAGGGGAATGCCATTCGTCTTTCGAAGGTCCAAAAAATGGAAGGCGAAATTGCTTTCCGGGGTGTGGCCATCAAAGCCGTGTTTTCGGGACTTGAGACCTACCATTTTTCGGGAAAAAATTTTCAGGTCTGCTCAGAAAGTTACCTTATTGGCAATACCTATCATCGGGCGGACATTTCGATTCAGGGCCCAGATGTTACTTCCGGTATTTGTATCGATTGTTCACCGGCACTCCTCATGGAAGTGGGAAAAGGGTTGGGGTTGTCCGAGGAAAGTATTGAACAACGTTTACTTTCTTATGATTTTGTGGTCAACACGCAGCCCATGGCTCATGCGCATCTTGGGGCATTGTTGCGCGGGCTGCCCCTTCATTTTCGTCAGATTTCCCCTGAATCTCGCCCGGCAGAAGACCTGATGGCAGACATTGCCCAAGCCGTTATTTTGGACCAAACCTGGGTGCAAAAATCTGCCGAATCACTTCGTCTGAAGCGGCGGGCCACTTTAGATGCTGTTTTCCCACAATTGCTTCAGGCCAGGTCGTATTTAATGGACCATATAGAAAATCCACAACACATAGACTTGAAAAAATTGGCCCAACAAGCCGGACTTTCTCCTTTTCATTTTCTCCGATTGTTTAAACAAGCTTTTGGGGTACCACCCATGCAGTTTTTTCTGGAGCAAAGGTTAGAAGCGGCTTATGCCTCATTAAAGTCGGGTAAAAAAGCCATCGATGTGGGCCATACCTATGGGTTCACAGATGGCGCCTCTTTCCATAAAGCGTTTAAAAAGAAATTTGGTTTTACCCCAGGAAAAGCCGCGAAGCAAAAAAGCAATTTTTGACAAGATTCTTTTGGGCGGTCTTAGGTTCTTTGCATAACCAAGTTATGGACATGCAACCGACACTTACCACTTACCTGTTCAAGGTTTCTCGCCGTACCCACCTGCTTCGTTTGGTCCTTCGCCAAACTTTGGTTTATGGTTGGCTTTTATTTGTTGTGATGGCCTCAGGCATGCAAGCCCAACAATGGCAGCTTTTGTCCACCGAAGCGTATCCGGGCAAACAAGATGACATTTGGTTTGTAGATGAGCAATTTGGCTGGTACGTCAATGGAGACGGAAAATTATTTGCCACAGAAGATGGAGGGCAAACCTGGACCTTACGCTACCGCCAGAAAGGCACTTTTTTCCGTTGCTTAGCATTTATCGACAGGAATCACGGATTTATTGGGAATGTGGGCACAGATTATTTCCCCGGCGTCAAAGACACCATTCCGCTCTACGAAACCAAGGATGGAGGGTATACTTGGGCACCTGTTAATTATAAAGGACCTTATGTAAAAGGACTTTGTGCCATCACCCTTGTGCGTGAGCCCTATATTCAACATGGCGTTTTGGGAGAAAAAGTCTATCTCTATGGCGTTGGAAGGGTTGGTGGTCCCGGAAATCTGATGGTTTCTTTAGATGGGGGAGCATCCTGGGAATCTCGCCCGGTTCCCGAAGCAGGAATGATGTTCGATATTCACATGTTCAATGCAAAAGAGGGCGTAGTTTGTAGTTCTAATCACGCTGATGTAACCCAGGCCAAGGGGCAAATGTTGGCTACCAAAGACGGCGGGCAAACATGGGAAGTAACCTATTTGTCTGAACGAAACATGGAAACCGTTTGGAAAGTGCATTTTCCAACGCCACACATTGGGTACGGTGCCGTACAGTCGTATGACCCTGCCAATACCAAACAACGCTTCATCAAAACCACGGACGGTGGAAAAACATGGAAGGAGTTTGTATTTCTCGAAGAGGCAGCCGCGCGTCCTTTTGGGATAGGATTTCTCAATGAAAAGCGCGGATTTATTGGGACGGCCACCGGTGGACACGAAACCAAGGATGGTGGAAAAACCTGGAAACCGGTGATGATAGGCCGGGCGGCCAATAAAATTCGCTTCTATAAAGATAAAAAAGGAAAAGATTATGGCTTTTCCATTGGTGTTCAAGTGTATTCATGGAAATAACCTATACGATGACTAACAATTTCAACCGTATTTTATACATAGGCTTTGTTCTATTGGGTGCGTATTTTGCCATTTTCCAGCAGGATTTTGGCCAAGCGGCTATTCAAGCCGGAATTGCGCTGGCTTTCGACCCTTTTAATCCTGAACAAAAATGGAATGATCGGCCCATCTGGCAAAGGGCGTGGCTCATCATTCATCTGGGATGCACAGCCGCTTTGTTTGGTCTCCAAATTGGCCTGCAAGACCGCATTGGATAACCAAATTGTCTTTTAAATAACTCTTGGGAGAAGGGTAGGGGTAGCCTAGTCGAGCAGGGATTGTAAACTTTGTAGTTTTTGCTCCAGCGCTTCTACCCGCGCTTCCAGTTGGATAATTCTTTGTTCCAATGCCGCCTGAGCCGTGGGGTTGGTTTCGCCCGGTCCATCCGGTTCCTGCCAAACACCTTCCTCACGGTCAAAGAAGGTATGCATATAACGGGCTTCCTTTTGTCCCGGCTTTTTCGCCAACACACGCACCATGGGGCTTTCATGACTTCTCAATCCCTCAAGGGTGGAAAGCACTTCCTGCACATCCGCGAAATCGTAAATTCTGCCACTCATGCTATTGATTTCTCCGGGCGTAAGTGGACCACGCAAAAGCAATAAACATAAGGCCGCATGCGCAGGGGTGTCAATGCCCAAGGCATACGCTGTGGTATGTCTGTATTTTATGGAACGACTTCCGCCTCCCACCACATGGGCCACCAAACCTAATTTTTTCAAACGGTCCAAACCTTCTTGCACCTCCGTTTCCTCCAATTGCATGATGGGATGTCGAGAGGTTTTTTGATTGCACGCTGTGGTTGCCGCATTTAAAGTCAGGGGATAATATTCAGGGGTCGTTTTCTCTTTTTCCATGAGCACGCCCAAGACCCGGGCTTCTATGTCATCTAGTTTTAGCATGTCCAAAAATACAATTAATCATTTTCAGAAAAATCAGGTTGGGCTTTAAATACCATAAGGGCGCACGTCTTTAAGCCTTTTCATCACATGAGATGCATCCTTTTCTTGATGCAAACTTGCGAAACGTACTCAGGTTCTTTGTGTTGCACTTGGGTATTTGGGCTTTTAATCCTTCTCCAAGAACCTAGCGTCAATCCCTTCGGCCGTCAGGTTAATGTTTTACGGCGGTGAGCGTAAATCAAAACTTTAAACCATTCATCAACGCCAGACTTTTTCTTAATACGTCAAGCTTGATCTACATTACATATTGATTTTATGTACTTTATGTTTTATTGATTATCCCTCAGCCCATTTCAATGTAACATGAATGGGTCAAATGGATTTGCTTCTACCCATCTTTTTTGTATGTTTGCCGCATCTGGTGTTGGCGCGGAATCTCTCCGGCGTCAATGAAAAGGGAAGGGTGTGAGATTCACCCACTGTCCCCGCAACTGTAAGTTCCGAAAAGGACCAGCCTTATCTGCCACTGTGCAAACGGGAAGGCGCTGCGTCTGGAACAAGTCAGGAGACCTGCCAGATAAAATTGGGGAGCTTGACTTCGGGGATTGAGTCATGGCCTTGTATTGGTTATGAAAGCATTATGCTGGATGTTTGGCCTATACGGATGTGTAGGTTCATGGTTATGGTCACAGTCGGTACCGGTACTTTTACCTGAAAAAAGTATCACCGGCTCTCGTTTCCATTCGCCCATTGGAGTAAAAGACACTTCCCTTTGGGGACATGCCTTTACGCACGCTTGGGGACAAGGTCTTGGGGCAGAACTGGCCAGAGAAACAGGAGCTTATTTGCGCCTTCAAGCGCCCGGACTTTTAGGTAGTTTTTCTTTTCGTGGCGCAGGTCCGGAACGCACCTTGGTGGTATGGAATGGCATTCCGGTGAATGGTTGGACCACCGGACAAGCCGATGTGAACCTTTTTGCCCTCACGCCCATGAGCCGTATTCAATTTGCCGGCGGGGCCGCCACCACCGAATGGGGTTCCGGTGCCGTTGGGGCTGTGATTAATATTGACCCATTTTCTCGTTTTGGTGAAGAAACCACCTGGGGAATCCAAACCCAATGGGGAAGTTTTGGACAAAAAAACACCACTGCCTACGCCTATTTCGGAAAAAAAAGCTGGCGCTTTCACTTCAGCGGACATCTGGGTCATGCCCAGAATAATTTCGCTTTCCGAAACCTGGCTTTACCCCAACAACCCACCCAAGAAACCCAACACGCCTCGGTTTTGCAGGGTGGTGCCCAATGGCGCTTGGCCAAAGATGTTGCCCGCGGAACGTTTACCTACACCGGCGCTTACCATTATGCCAAACGGGAAATTCCTGCCGTTATGGGTGCCGCATGGAACCAGGCCGTGCAAATGGATGCCTCTCTGCGTCAGGTCCTGCAAGGACATTATCGGGTGTCCCGACAACTCAAAATTCATGGATTACTGGGTTACACCATGGATCGGTTGGATTATACAGACGCATCGGTTGTTAGCCCAAGTACCGTCCACACCGCTCATGCCCAAGGGTCTGTAGATTGGAAACCCAATGCCAAATGGACCTGGCGCACAGGATTGGAACTCCAAAGCATGTTGGCCCAATTGGCCAATTATAACCAAGGAAACGCTAACGAAACCCGGTTCGCTTTGCACAGCAGTTTGAGGTACAAAGGCTGGATAGAAGGCGAAGTGCAAGTAAGACAGCCTTGGGTGACAGGATTTACGACCCGGCCCGTCGCCAGCCTTGGACTGCAAAAGAAATTTTTTGTCGCTCCTGACCATCGGTTAAGTGTACACGGGCAAGCGGCCACCCATTTTAGAATCCCTACCTTGAATGATAGGTTTTGGACACCCGGTGGAAACCCTGCATTGCGCCCCGAAACAGGCTGGCAAACAGAATTGGGCATGACCTGGGAATTTGGTCCGGGTGCATGGAAACAAACCTTCCAAGCGCAAGGGTATTACAGCCGAATCGATGATTTTATTCGGTGGATTCCCACCAATTCAGGTTATTGGTCCCCGGAAAACATCACCCAAGTGGGGTTGTATGGCTTGGAATTGCATACCAACACCCAGTGGAAATGGCGGAAAATGTCCTTCAACATCCACGCCCGTGGCCAATGGAACAGAACCGAAGACCGGGCCCAAAATGACCGGGCGCTTCCTTACACGCCAGAATTTACAGCCTTTACAGGTTTTCACATGAAATGGAAAACTTTGGAATGGTCGGTGCAATGCGAAGCTTACAGCCTTCGGTACACCCAAGCCGATTTACAACATCAATTGCCGGCCTTCGCCCTTGTCCATACCATGATAAAAGGCGAATGGAAGAAAAAAAGATGGGCCTGGTCTCCTTTTATTCGGGTAGAAAACCTCACCCAAACCCAATACCAATGGTTGCGAAATCGCCCCATGCCGGGGCAAACTTTCCTCATGGGCTTGCAGCTGTCCTGGTTGCATGCGCGCCCCAGAGAAGTGGAAATCATTGGCCAAACCAAGTAATTTTTTTATTCAAATAGATATGTTAAACACTAGATTTTCCGGATTAACCGGGCTGATTCTTTTATCCATCCTTACTTTTTCTTCCTGTGCACCGGAAGAAAACACCCCCACCGGTGCCTATGCCGAAGGTGTTTTTTTCATCAATGAAGGCTCTTTTGGACAGGGCAATGGCTCCATCACCCATTTGAATCCGACCACCCAAACGCTTACCCAAGACATTATTGGCGCGGCAAACAATGGTTTAATCACCGGAGATATTGTTCAAGATTTACAATTTTCCACCACCAAAGCCTTTGTAGTGGTCAACAATGGAAACCGGATTTTGGTACTTGAAAAGGGCAGTTTTGTTTTAGATACCATCCTGACCAGTCGGCCTTTGCCACGATATCTCTTTCTGGACCAAGGCACCGCTTACCTGACCCAATGGGTAAGTTTCGGCGCACCCGGCAACCTCGTGAAGATCAATTTATCCGATTATTCCATGACCGATTCCATTGTTTTAGGCGAACTCCCTGAACAAATGCTGCCCATGGGCAATGATCTATGGGTGATCAACAGCAACGAAGAAGGCGACAAAGGATGTATGCGCATTCAACGCAATCCATTGCAAATGTTAAGTCAAACCGATGTGGGCGACCGACCCAACAGCATGGTAAAAGACGAGCAGGGGAGGGTTTGGATTTTAGCAGGCGGCCGACCTTCATGGGCCGGAAGTCCAACACCGGGAAGCCTTAGCCGCATGAATGCCGATGGCACCGTCGCTTTTACCTTGACCCTTCCCGATTCATTGGGTAATCCCACCCGATTGACATGGTTAGGGAACAGCCGCGTTGGATTTCTCGCCAACCAAGGCGTGTACACCTACAACATAAACGAAGCCAATGCCAGCTTTGACCTTCTTATCCCCGGCATAGGCTACGGATTGGCCGCCCATCCCGGCTCCGGACAAATCTATGTAACCGATGCCGGAAATTTTTCACAGGCCGGCACCGTAAAACTGTACAATGCCCAAGGACAATTCCAACAAAGTTGGACCGCCGGCGTAGGCGTAAGTCAAGTCATTTTTCAACCCTAACATAGAACAGGTGGTGCGCGTGTTGAGATTTTGGGGCGCTCATCCGGCCCTTGTCTCAACGCTGCTTGCCATGACTCACGGCACGCCAAGGGCATACGGGGTCTGCGGGAGAACCCGCAGCCTCCGTCTCCCAGGCGTGCCGGAGCATGGCGGCACATCGTACCGCCGCGGTCCGGGCGCCACCATCCATCAAGTTTTTTGAACAAATGAAGCCAACCTACACGTTGGCTTTTATCTTTTTATGACCCACAATTACGTAACATCTATGCGCATAAAGTCAGATTTTTTCCGTAACATTAACAAGATTTTCATACCCCTTGTATGCGATTTTTACCCCTTATTTTCGGCCTAAGCCTCGCTTTCCAAAGTCTTTACGGACAGAACATTCAAACCATCACTTCTGCCCAATACCAGCAACTTAAACAAGCCGGTGCACTCAATCCCAATACCTTATATACCATTTCCGATCCACTGCCACTCGCGCCCACACCGCCCTCTCCTTTAGGCGGAGGCAACGCAAGTTGCGATTGCTACATCACACCGGATGGAAGTTACACCCAAGCCATGCCACCCAATGATGATAGCTTTACCGGACTCATAAACCTTCCTTTTACTTTTTGTTTCTATGGAAACAACTATACCGGTTTATACATCAACAACAATGGGAATGTCACCTTGGACAACCCAAGTGGAACCTTCTCCTCTACAGGATTTCCTTTTTCCGTAGGGTCAGCCGTAAAAATGATTGCTCCTTTTTGGGCGGATGTAGATACCCGCGGACCGGGTTCAGGACAAGTCTGGTACAAAATTACCCCCACCGCCATTTATATCAATTGGGACGGCGTCGGGTATTTTAACAGCCAAGTGGACAAAAGAAATACCTTTCAGCTGATCCTCACCAATGGCGCCGACCCGGTGATTGGCTTAGGAAACAACATACAGTTTTGCTACAAAGACATGCAATGGACCACAGGTTCCGCCTCTTCGGGTGTCAATGGATTTGGGGGCGTGCCCGCTACCGTCGGGGTAAATGAAGGAGATGGCGTCACCTTTTCCCAAATTGGCCGTTTCGATGCACCCGGAACCACGTATTTCGGTCCTTATGCCAACAATTCTCAGGTAAGTTGGCTCGATTTCCAAGAATTCAATTTTAATGTGTGTAGTTCAGACAATTTTCCTCCTATTCCGGTAGGTGTAGCCTCAAGATGTGATTCAGTGACCCTTTGTGTGGGAGACACCATCGTGCAAACCGTGACCTTCCTGTCCCCGGAAAACGGACAAACCACCAATGTTACAGCCAATAGCACCATTCCGGGCTTTTCTGTATTGAATACCGTTCCGGGAAATACCAGCACCATTACCTTCCAAATCATCACCACCCCTGCAAGTGCCGGCATTGGCACAGTGTCTTTGGTGGCCACGGATGATGGCGTCCCCGCTGCCACCACGGTGTACGACATCACGTTCAATATTCAGGTGAACAATGTTCCGCCGCCGGTGATCACAGGAAATCTATTTGCTTGTCCAAGTGGCACTACAACCCTAGACGCCGGAGCCGGATATGATAGCTATCAATGGATTCCCGGTGGAACCGGACAAACCACCAATGTGGGACCTGGCACGTATATAGTTCGGGCATTTCAAGGCGGCTGCTCCAAAACAGACACCGTGGTCGTGGTGCCCGCTTCACCATACACCCCATCTGTCATTTTACAACCCGCCATCGCTTGCGCACCCACAGACATCATTGCTATTTCTACTGCACCCGGTCCTGTGGTAGCCTGGCTTTGGCCCAATGGTTCCACCCAGGCGACCCTTCAGGCCCCAGCCTCCGTATTAGTCAATGGAATTACCGTAACCACCACAGACACCGCAGGCTGCGTGTCCACGAGTGCGCCCGTAAATGTATCCATAGATACCAACCAAGTACGCATCAATGGTCCTACCTCCTTTTGTGAAGGAACCAGTACCACCTTGACCGCCACAGCAGGTATGTTCAATTATGCTTGGAATACAGGCACAACCTCTTCTTTTGTAAGCATTACCGGCCCCGGTACGTATGTGGTTACCTCAGAAACAGCCAATGGCTGTCCGCGTTCAGACACCTTGGTTGTTGTGCAAGATCCATTGCCCACCGGCGAGGTTTCCCTTGAAGTGGTGTGCGGGAATACCCTCGCAGAATTTACTAACAATTTTAGCGTGAGCACCGGAAGCATCACCGGATATGCGTGGAGTTTTGGCGATGGAGGAACCTCCAACCAAGCAGTCCCGACCCACAACTATGCCTCAGAAGGATTGTACAATGCTTCAGTAACCCTGGTTACCGATGCAGGATGTTCAGAAACCATTGCTTTTCAGGTTCCCGTAAAGGAGAATCCAGAGGTAAACATTCAGCCGGGAGCGGCGTGTTTTCAAAAAATGACCTTTACACCCATCGTGAATCCAGCCGATAGCATCCAAACCTACCAATGGTTTATGGGCGATGGAAACCAGCGAACGGACTCCCTCAGCTTTATCCATACGTATCAAAATCCAGGAAATTACACAGTTTCTTTGGTGGTGATAGATGGGTTTGGATGTCGAGACTCCGTGAGCATTCCGGTGGAAGTAGATCCCAGTGCCACTTTACCAGATAAACTACCCAATGTGATTTCCAGAAGTTCAACCTCCGGAAATGATAAATTTGATTTAGAGGCGTATTCTCCGCTCTTCAACGAATGCGTCAATTATACTTTGACCATTTATAACCGTTGGGGAATCACCGTCTTTCAAGTAACGAACCGCACGGACAATCCCGACCTTACCTGCACCCAATGTTTCATTGGACAAACCGCAGCCGGGGCAGCTTTGACCGAAGGCACTTATTTTTATTTATTGGAGGGCGACAACCAAGTAAGGTACCAGGGCACGATCAATGTGTTTGATTGAGTGTTTGGTTGTATCTTTTAGGTTGGGAAGGTAAATGGAAATTGGGGGGCGATTGGTTGGTTGAGGTTCGCATATAGATTTTATGGTTTTGCGGATGGGGCGGAGCTGGCACGTGGAATAGGTCTGCACGACTGGGTTGTGATTCGCTTTCAATTTTTTTAGTTTTGGACAAGCCTAGGCTAGGGGAGAAGTTCCCTTATTTAAACTACTTGAGCGCGAAGACCAGCGTATTTTGCGGCATGTATAGAAGAAAATCAAAACCTAAAACGTAATTTCTTCCCGCTTTTTCCTCCGTTTAGCACAAAAAAAATAGCCAATAAACTTTTCATTTATTGGCTATCTAAAGAGTACCCGGGACAGGACTTGAACCTGCACGGACGAATCCATACGCCCCTCAAACGTACGTGTCTACCAGTTCCACCACCCGGGCAACGATTGAGGTCGCAAAATTATCTATTCTAATGGAATTACCAAAGCAAACCTTGATTTTTTGCCGGCCAATCAAGGTTACCACGTAATGGTCACCGAGCCATTGGCGCCGGAGCTTGCCCCTGCACCTTGTTGGCTATTCACATTGGTGGCCGTTGGAATGGCATAATTGGATCCGCCGCCACCGGAACCTCCTCCGCAGCTGCCGCAGCCTATATTGGTGTTTCCACCACCACCGCCTGTGTATCCGCCACCGCCACCGCCGCCGCCGGACAATCTTTCAATGGTACCACCGCATCCGCCTGTTCCACCTGAACCGCCACCTCCATATCCGCCACCTCCGGCGGTAAACGTACAAGAACCTGTTTGGGACACGCCTCCACTGACGCCGAATCCTCCTCCGCCGCCGCCGGTTCCTCCATCTCCTGTGGTACTTCCTCCATTGCCTCCACCATTTACATCACCGGCGATTCCTGGGAAATTTCCTGTTCCACCAGCTCCACCTGCCGGATTCGACCCATTCACACCACCCAAGCCTCCATTTCCACATGGACCACTTCCACCGGTGCCACCACCTCCATTTCCACCATTTCCTATGGTACAGCCTTCTGTTCCTGGCGCACCGCCGCCGCCGCCTGCCGTCACTACATGGGCATTGGACGTAGTGAGTAAACCTGAAAATCCACCACCGCCGCCGCCTGCACGTCCACTGGCCGGACCGCCTGCGCCTCCTACAATGACCCGGTATTGGGTACCGGCAATCACTGGAATGGTGGCGGTTATGCGGCCACCACTGCCTCCTGTAGAGGTTCCTCCTCCGCCACCAGCGCCCAAAGCATTCACAGTAATCTGACAAACTCCCGCTGGAACCGTCCAAGTCTGGATGCCACCTGAAAAACTAAAACTCGCACTTCCGCCGGTCTGACATGAAGTGATGGTGATGTTTTGGGTGCTCGTACTGGTGCAACCCGTCGACAACTGAGTCGTGGTTAAACTCACTGCGTAAGTCCCTGCATTCGCGTAGGCAATGGAAGGATTCGACTGACTTGAGGTACTGGGGTTTCCGCCAGTGAATGTCCACGCATAACTAACGCCTGAGCTTGCATTGGGAGTGAAAACAACCGGTGAAACCGTATTTCCGGGACTTGGACTAAAACTAAAGGTAGAAACAGGTGTTCCGGGAGAACAATTTATCACCGTGATGGTATTGGTGTCTGCGTTGGAACAACCCAATGGATCGGTGACGGTGAGAATCACTTGGTAGGTTCCTGCTACGGCATAACTGGTGGTAAAACTTGTACCACTGCCTGTGGCCGGTGAACCATTGGGCGCTGACCATTGGTAACTTAAACCAGTTTGTGCAGGTGTGAAAGTGATGTTTCCGCCCGCACCCACGGTGGTCAATGAACTAGTAAAATTGGCATTGGGAGCGGTAGGGCAATTACAGGCCGCCCGCACCCATCCGGAAGGCATAAATACCTCCACGCACTCGCTGGTCGTGTTATAAATTTGAAGTCCAATGGCAGGACTTTGGATACTGTTTCTTTGCGCTTGGGTTAACCTTGGCAGCAAGAATCCTTGCTGGGTCGAATGAAGCTCTAAAATGGCGGAGGGATCAGGACTACCCCCGGGCGTGGGCGAAATCAAAACGCCTTGCGCAACCACGAAACCTGAAAAAAGTAAACCTGAAAAAAGTAAAGATAAGGTCCTCATTGAGTTGGGTTTAAACGTATGGTGATAATTACATCTATGAAAAACAACTTTAAGGTTTAAATATAAGCCTAAATTTCTATTTCATTTGATGGTTAAAGGGAAAATAATAGGCCTCAACCGGAGGATTTTATGGATAATGTATATAAGCTCATTTCATTTTCTTTTCCTTTCAATTTAATGCTGGCCACATATTTGGCCTGAATGTTTGGTAAGATATCTAATTTCTTAAGTAGTAATTCACTGATTAACATTTGTGTGCCCAAAGGTTTGCATTGATTGAGCATTCGTTCTGAGGTGTTTAAAACTTCCCCATGGAACACGATTTCTGTTTTGTATTTGCCTACTTCTCCTGCAATCACCGAGCCTCCATGCAGGGCGACCTTAAAATCCGGAATAAACCCAAATTTTTGCAAATACATGGGTGCGGATTTATCCATTTGCTTTCTCAGCCTGAAATAACAACGCACGCAGGTGGAGCGGCGTAAACCTTCTTTCATTTCCCAACTTATGACCACTTCATCCCCCACATACTGGTAAATTTCACCTTTAGAACGGGAAATGGGACCGGCCATATCTTTAAAAAACATGGCAAGAAGTTCATGATACTTCTTTAATTCCATGGTTTCAGCCATGCGGGTAGAGGAATTCAAATCTACAAACATGAAAATCCGGTCTTCTTGTACCGGCCGGAAGTACTTTCCCCGCATATAATTCCATAATACCCTTGGGCCTACAATGCGTCCGGTAAGTTTGATGAAGTTTAAAATAAGACTGATAAGCAGCGCGGACCAGCCCATCAGCATCAATGAATCCAAAGACAAAAGGTTTTTATACCCTGCCTGAAGACTTTCTGCCGGAAGATTGACCCAGGTGGCCCATTCCGGAACCTGATGAAATACAACCAACGCAAGACCTTGCGCACCAAGGAATAAAATGACCAAACCCAAGGTGCCCAAAACCAGCGCAATGGGAAAACTGAACCTTCGGACCAATTTGGCTTCGAAAATGGGATCGAATAGTTTTAGACCTAATCCAATACATACACCGGCGAAAACTCCTGTTAGCCAGGATTCCAGTTTTACACCCCATACCGCCAAGCTGAGCGAAAGTCCCACGCCCATCCCCAAGACAAGCACCCAAAAAAATCCAACAAACCACAGATAAACTTCCGTTAGGGCGCGGACATACACGGTGTAGATACTTTGGTTTTGTTTGTCTAAGCTTTCTAAAACGGCCCTAAGCCTTCGTTGGTTGTTTTGACGTTCAAACCCATAGGTCTTGTCTGCATAGGCGGTGAAAAATTGGGTTTCCTCCAAATACTGTAACTGGACTTCGGTCCATGCCAAATCCGTGTAGGTTTTTTGCAAATAAGTTTCCCACTCGTCACGCAGTTTTTCACCCAATTGGATGAAATAGCTGGCTCCCATGGCCACCCTGTCTGCATCAATCAATACTTTTTCTGAGATATCAATAGGAACGTGGCGAAATTTGGTGGCCATAATGAGTCTGCGGATCTCCATGATTCGAGGCTCATCTACCATGATTTCTTCCAGAAACTTTTGCGCCATTTGTTGGCTTTCTTCCTCATGACCTACATAGGTTTTCAGGTAGCCCATATCGTGAAACCAAGCCGCTATAATGACATTTTCTAAGGCATCTTTTTGCAATCCCTCCGCCATGCCAATTTCGCGTGCCGCTTCAACCACCCGTTGCGTATGTTCAAAGTCATGGTAGGTGAGGGTTTCCGGCAATTCTTTGGACAGCTTACGCTTCACAAATTGGCTTACCGCCCGCACGATTCCACTTTCTATTGCATCTTTTGATTCCATGGATGGAAAGTTAGCATTTGCTCTTGTAAAAATGTTCGGTCTAAATGGGTGTAAATTTCTGTGGTTACAATGGACGCATGACCAAGCAACTCTTGGACCACCCGCAAATCTGCGCCTCCTTCCACCAAATGGGTCGCAAAAGCATGTCGCAAACTATGAGGACTGATGTTTTTCTTTACGCCTGCCATGGCCGCGGCCTTTTTTACGGTCAAAAAGAACGATTGTCGCGTGAGGCCACTTCCTCGACGGTTTAAAAACAAGATATTTCGTCCCTCTGATTTTTCCGGAAAATGCACCCTCACATGCCGAAGATAATGCAACACTGAGGACAAGGGTTCCGGACCCACGGGAACCAAGCGTTCCTTATTGCCTTTTCCAATGACCTGAAGATAGCTGTCTTCTGCATGCAACCAAGTAATTTTGAAGGAAGTTAATTCGCTAACCCTCAATCCACAACCATAGGCCATTTGAAGCATTGCATAATTTCTTTCTCCCTCCAAGGTACTGCGATCCACGCTGTTCAACATGGCATCCACTTCTTCTATGCTCAAAACTTCGGGGAGTGTTCTCTCCAATCGCGGAAACTCCACCAAACTAAAAGCATCCGGAATGGGCTCGCCGGTTTCTGCTAAAAAACGGTAAAATGTGCGAATTCCGGAGATCATTCTGGCTTGGGTTCGGGCCGCCAAACCCATGGAAAAAAGCTCCTGTGCAAACAAAGAAGCCTTACTGAAATCGGCGTCAGCTAATGAAATTTTCTGTGTGTCTAAAAATGAAAGCCAGGCCGTTACATCTCGGCTATAAGCCGCCAAAGTATGAGGCGAATGTCCCATTTGAAGGGTAAGCCATTGTTGGAAACCGGAAAAAGTATCTTTGGCCATAGTATCAAAGGTAAAGATTATCCCAGACTCCCATTCCTCTCTTTGTTTTACTAAATTTGTGTCATGAAAATCTTGGTGCTCCATGGGCCGAATTTGAACCTTTTGGGTCAAAGAGAACCTGAACATTATGGGCGTTTTACCTTGGATATGCTGAAAAAAAATCTGGTGGAGGCTTTTCCTGAACACCAATTTACGTTTCTACAATCCAACCATGAGGGGGTACTTATTGATGCCATTCAGCAAGCCAACGGGCAAGTTCAAGCCATTATTCTTAATGCCGGAGGATATTCGCATACCTCTGTGGCACTTGCCGATGCTTTGAAATTGAACCCGGTGCCCACCATTGAGGTGCATATTTCAAATGTATTGGCCAGAGAACCATTTCGCCATGTCGCTTTGTTGGCTCCTCATGTGAAAGGTGTGATTTCTGGCTTTGGACAACAAGGTTACTTTTTAGCTGTACAAGCATTTACCAATACTTTTGAATCATGATAGCTCAGCGGAAACTGTCGTTTTCCTTTTTAAATTTCATCCTTTTGGTCGGTCTGGCTCTTAGTTTTTCGCAATGTGCCTCCGGACCGAATCCTGATGCATTGAGAAAACGTGCAGAATTTTTGCACGATAGCATCATGCCCCTCTCGGGCGAATTGATGCGACTCAAACGAACTTGTCAGGAAGAGGCCATGGCCTTGGATTCCATTCAGCCCGCTTTGGCTACGGAATTCCGGGAAAAAGCAACAAATTTAGAAACGGCCTACGATGCCATGATGGACTGGATGCACCATTACGCTGTGCCCGATCCCGGTACACCCAAAGAGGAAGTCGTGGCCTACTTTGAAGATGAAATCCGGGCCATTACCGCGGTGGGTAAACAATATGATTCTTCAATGAAAGAAGCAAAAGAATTGATTCAAAAGCATGAAAATTAATTATTTATATATCATTGGTCTAGGCGCTCTCTTCGCTTGTAGCTCCCCAAAACCAACCCAAGAAACCCTTCCATTTTTTGGTGAGCCAACCATCATCACAAGGGTAGAAAATGGCGAAAGTTTTTATGATACCATTTGGCCGGTGCTGCCGCCTTTTCAAATGGTGAATCAAGCGGGTGATACCATCACTGAACAAGATGGCTTGGGAAAAGTGCAGGTAGCGGATTTTTTCTTCACCACTTGTCCCACCATTTGTCCGGTCATGACCAAGCAATTGGCGCGTGTTCATGAGGCTTTTAGACAGCAAGCTAAAGTGGTCATTTTTAGTTATACCATCGACCCTGAGCATGATACCTTGGAGGTGCTTTCGGATTACGCCCAAAGGGTGGATGCGCAACTTCCCGGTTGGCACTTTTTAAGAGGAGACATGGATGAAACCTTCGCCCTTGCCGATGCCCATGGATCTTTCGCCCGCGAAGACGTGGCCAGTCCCGGTGGATTTGAACATAGTGGTGTGTTGGTTCTAATCGATGGAAAGCGCAGGGTACGTGGCTTATACAATGGGGTAGATGGCAAAGAGGTGGATCTACTTATTGCAGACATCGAACGCTTATTAGCGGAACATGAATAAAAAATGGCTTCCCGGATTGGGCGTGGCCCTGCTGGTTGGGGTCGCGCTCACTTTAACCTGGTTACCCGACAAGGGCACACAGGTTCGGGGAAAAGCTTTGTATGGGCAATATTGTGCCAATTGTCATGGCGACGAGGGAGAAGGGTTGGGACGTTTGATTCCACCCATGACTGCGCCCGAAATGCATACGCCGGAACGCATCATTTGTGCCATTCGGCATGGAAAAAGAGGACCGGTAACCATCGGAGGCGTGGATTACAATGGATGGATGCTGCCTTATCGCACCATGGAAGTAGATGAAATCAGAGACATCGTCAATTACATTGTGGCGACTTGGGGTACGCAACCGGAAAACCCGGTGCTCAGTATTCCGGAAATCAATGAAAAGCTAAGTGTTTGTCCTAAACCTTAACTTGCAATTACATCTAGTTCTACCTTGAGATTCCGTATAATAAAGTCTTGACGATCGGGGGTGTTTTTACCCATATAAAACTCAAGCAACTGCTCTACACTTTGGTCTTTTCGAATAATTACGGGCTCCAAACGAATGTCCTTGTTAATGAATTGGCGGAATTCATCCGGTGAAATTTCTCCCAATCCTTTGAATCGGGTGATTTCCGGATTTTTCCCCAGCTTATTCAATGCGGCCAAACGCTCAGATTCGTCGTAACAATAAATGGTTTCCTTTTTATTCCGAACCCTGAAGAGAGGGGTTTGTAAAATATACAAATGGCCTCCTTTCACGAGATCCGGGAAAAATTGTAGGAAAAAGGTGATGAGCAACAGGCGAATGTGCATTCCATCCACATCGGCATCGGTAGCGATGACAATGTTATTGTACCTTAAGTGCTCGAGGTCATTTTCAATATCCAAAGCGGCTTGCAAAAGGTTGAATTCTTCATTTTCATATACCACCTTTTTGCTGAGTCCAAAAGTGTTGAGCGGCTTTCCCTTTAAACTGAAAACGGCTTGGGTGTTTACATCTCGTGCTTTGGTGATGCTACCGGAAGCCGAATCTCCCTCGGTAATAAAAAGGGTCGTATTTAAACGGTCTACATGGTTTGAGTCATAGTGCACCCGGCAATCCCGAAGTTTTTTGTTGTGCACGGCTGCTTTTTTGGCCCGTTCCTTGGCTATTTTCTTGATGCCGGCCAGTTCTTTCCGTTCACGCTCACTGGCCAATATTTTTTCTAAAATGGCCTGGGCTGTATCCGGAAACTTATGTAAAAAATTATCTAATTCTCTCTTGATAAAATCATTCACAAAAGTCCGAATGGTGACACCTTCCGGGGCGATGTGTTGACTACCTAGTTTGGTTTTGGTTTGGCTTTCAAAGATGGGTTCCGTTACTTTTATGGAAATGGCTGAAATAATGGAGCCTCGAATATCAGAGGGCTCAAAGTCTTTCTTGTAAAATTCCCTCAACGTTTTTACTACCGACTCTCTGAAAGCGGCTTGGTGGGTTCCTCCCTGTGGTGTAAACTGACCATTTACGAAGGAATAATACTCCTCTCCGTACTGGTTGCCGTGGGTCATGGCAATTTCAATGTCATCCCCACGCAAGTGAATGATGGGATACTGCACCTCGCCTGAAATTTCGTTTTTCAGCAAGTCCAATAAACCATTTTCCGACTTGATTTCCTGCCCATTATAATGGATGGTGAGTCCCGTATTTAGGTAGGCATAATTCCAAAGCATCCTTTCTACATAAGAGCTTCGGTAGTGATAATTCCCGAAAATCTCCACATCGGGCGTGAAGGTGACCAAGGTTCCGGGTTTTTCGTTGGAATCCTGCAAGTCTTGGTCGAGGGTCAGTTCGCCCTTGGAAAATTCCGCCGCTTTGGCTTTTCCTTCGCGTACACTTTGTACTTTAAAATAGGAGGAAAGGGCATTGACGGCCTTGGTTCCAATCCCGTTTAATCCGACTGATTTTTTAAAAACTTCTGAATCATATTTGGCACCCGTGTTGGGTTTCGATACACAATCTATCACTTTACCCAAAGGAATACCACGGCCAAAGTCACGAACGGTAACAGTAGCATCTTTTATGGTTACTTTGATACTTCTTCCGTTGCCCATGACAAATTCATCGATGGAATTGTCAATGACCTCTTTCAACAAAATGTAGATACCATCGTCGCCGGAAGAGCCATCTCCTAATTTTCCGATATACATTCCGGGACGAAGCCGGATATGTTCTTTCCAGTCGAGGGACCGGATACTGTCATCTGAATATGCTGCGCTTGGAACTGCCATAGCACAAATATAAAAAATCCAAGGCGCGAAACCTTGGATTTTACTGATGTTAAAAGGAAAAACGCATCAGGTTAAAATGAATTTGAGGCATTTTTTTACTTGGTTGTTTTGAAAAACCACAAAATAAATGCCGCGGCTGTATGGGCTGAAATCAAACGGATGTCTTCCGGGAGCTACGCCTTCCTTCTCCATGATGAGTCGGCCATTTACGTCCAGAATGGTGATGTTTCCGGATTGCTTTTTGGTTTCAATGGTAAAATGCCCACGGGTGGGATTGGGAAACAACCGCCATTCAAAAGATACCTTAGGATCCGGCGCAATGGCCAGGCTGTCCATGTACTTCAACAAACTTTCTATATGGGTCACTTCAACCTGTTGATTATCTTCTTCTTGTTGATTATTTTCCCGGCAATCGTTTCTGTAGGTGTAGCGTTCAATGATTTTCACCAGCAAGTCATTCATTTTTTGAGGATTGATTTTATCGCCGCTGGGTTTGAGGTGGGTTCCGCCAACGCCGGATTCATCGGTTAAAGCGGTATAGGTACCACCTGAAATCAAGGCTAAACTTCGGAGAAAAAATTCAGTTGATTTATTTATACCCGAGCAGGCGAGTGGGATGATACGGATGCCACGTGCGGCCGCGTTTCTCACTTGTTGTTGGATACGCAGCTTTACCTCTTCGGTTTGGTGAGGTGGCGCGTCCAGTACCAAAAACATAATTTTGGCCCTGGCTTCTTCGGCCCAACCCATGGAATCTAATCCGATGGCCAGTCCTTCTTGCACGGCTTCGGGAAAGTCTCCGCCACCGCCGGCGCGCTGTTCAGCCAGAAATTTTTGAGCCTCAGCGGCGGTGCCCAAAGGTTGATGTCTTGTAACATATTGATCTCCAAAATCTCTATACACGACCGCCCCCGTTCTAAACTCTAGGCCTTGAAGTTTTTTTGCCACCCTTGTCATGACATGGTTTAGTTCTGTGGTAAGGTAATGGAGCTCATCTCCCATAGATCCAGTCGCATCCACAACAAAAGCCACATCTACTTTGCGAGAAGCCACGCAGGATTTGGGAAGAACGATACGGTTGATGCCTTGTCCGGATAAAACCACTTTTGGCAAGAGTTGTGAATCCCATCCGTCCCCTGCAATCAGTCGGAAGCCATTGGGGATGTCAGTCCCTTGTTTGAACACATTGGCCCATAGTTCCGCCCGACCGGTGTTGTCTGTTCGGGCCGCCCAAACCACTTCTCCGGAGGGGTCTATGAGTGAAACGGGTACATCTACCAATGGAAAACGCTCCGAATTTTGCACTTCTGCGGTGATTCTCACTTTAGGATACAAAGCCCATTCTTTTGAAAAAGAAGCGAATGGACCATCTAGCAAATTGGAAAACGTGGACCATTTGGCCAAATCATTTACTTCCGCCGCGGTAAGCATGCCCGGACTAGGCGTGGGCGCACTTGCCGTGGTGGTGCTGGGTACATCATGTTCTACTGCGCTTGACATGGTTACAGACCGACCTCTTGGCGCTGCACCACTCATGGTTTCCTTTTCCACGTGGGAAAGTATTTCACCCCGATATCCCTCCATAGGATGGTTATGGTTACTTGCCATCCGAGGTTGGGGAATAAAAGCCTGAAGCAAAAATTGAAGGGTATCCTTTTTCAATTCATCTATGGAAAACCGCTGGGTTTCAGCTTTGGGAACATCCGGATGCCAAAAGGAAAACCATACTTTTTCTTGGTTAAAGCCCCCTAGGTTCAGTGGAAAAGAGGGAATTTGGCCGTTTGTATTGGTTTGACCACTCCACCACAATTTTGCCCCTTGGCCTACGTGAATTCTCACGTGCGATATGGGGTGATTTTTTTGATTTAATACCTGAATGACTGGCGTCATGTGTTGAGCGGATAGCCATGTCCCTAGGACGAGAGAACAGCAAGTAACCATACTTATTTTCATAGGATGTGCATTTTACCTTCTCTTTTACCCTCCAAAAGGAAATCGGTTCAATGGAAATAAAAAAACCGGGCATTTCGGCCCGGTCTGGAGGTTTTACCTAAAAACAAACAAGCAAATTATTTCGCCAAAACCTCACGGATTTGCGCTGCATGGTTTTTCGTGTCTACTTTTCTAATGATGGCTTCCACATGTCCCGTTTCATCAATCACAAAAGTAACCCTGTCGGTACCCATATATTTTCGGCCATACATGGATTTTTCTACCCAAGTACCATACGCTTCATGCACAACTTTTTCCGTATCGGCCAGCAGTTCGAAGGGTAATTGATACTTTTCAATGAATTTGGTGTGCTTTTTTGCATCATCGGTACTTACACCAAGAACGACAAAACCGTCATTGGTCAATTCAGCATAGTTATCGCGTAGATTGCAAGCTTCTGCGGTGCAACCGGGGGTATCATCTTTGGGATAGAAGTATAAAATGACTTTTTTTCCTTTAAAAGAGGATAAGGTGACATTAGTTCCGGCTTGGTTTGGAACGGTAAAATCAGGTGCAAGATCGCCAACGTTGAGCATAAGGATAGATTTTAGAGTGAAAACAGATGACCTGAAAATTGGTTCATGGAAAAAGATCAGGGTCTCGGACCAGCATAAGAATGGCGCCTTGAGGTACGATTAATAATTTTTCCTCATTCAGGCTTATTTCAAGGCTGTGTTTCTGCAGAAAATAGGCAAAATCGCCTTCTTTGGCTTGCAAAGGAAGGAACCGCGCTTCCTGTGCTTGTTCTTTCCAGGGTTCTTCATCCGGATCCGGCGCAGCGATAGGAAAACCCGGACCAACTTTTAAAATGTACCCCGATAAGACGGATTCTTTTTCTGCCACAGTAGGAGGGAGGTATAGGCCTGAGGCGGTTCTACCATCAGGATTTTTTGGACGAATCAACACTTTATCGCCCACCATTTGTACCAAATCTAGGGTGTTAATTGCCATTTTTCGGTTGATTTTTCACATAAAAGGCGCAAAAAGGACGGAGGTGGCATACTTCACATTTGGGTTTTCGCGCGACACAAACGTATCTGCCATGCAAGATAAGCCAATGATGTGCCACATGAATTTCATTTTCTGGGATATGCCGAACCAAATCTTGCTCTACCGCCAATGGGGTTTTACCTTTGGTAAGTCCGAGCCGTCTTGACACACGAAACACATGGGTATCTACGGCCATGGCCGGTTGTTCAAAAATCACAGAGGCCACCACATTGGCCGTTTTTCGTCCTACACCCGGTAATTTGACCAAATCCTTGATGTCTGAGGGAATTTCTCCCTGAAAATTGTCTACAAGCATCCGTCCTAATCCAGCCAAATGTTTGGCTTTGTTGTTAGGATAAGAAACGGAACGGATGTAGGGAAAAATGTCCTCTGAGGTAGCGTTTGCCAAGGCTTTCGCATCTGGAAATGCTTCGAAAAGGGCAGGAGTAACCATATTCACCCTTTTATCAGTGCATTGTGCAGAAAGTACCACGGCCACCAATAATTCAAATGGCGTACGATAGTGTAATTCCGTTTCGGCCACAGGGTGGTTTTCCCGGAAATAAGCTAGGACCAGGTCAAATCTTTCTTTCAAACGCATAACAGGGCCACGAATATCTGAAATTTTATGCTGGAGACAAAGAAAAAAGGCGCCAGATGAAGGCGCCTTTACTCTGTGAATGCTTGTCTTTAGTTCATTTCTTCTAATGCACCAATCCCCTGGCGAATCACGACAACTTCCGTTCCTGTGCAATCCAAAATGGTGCTGGCTTCATTATGTCCAAAGCCGCCATCCACAATTAAATCTGCCTTGTCGGCAAACAACCGATAAATTTCCTCAGGGTCTGTGGCATAAGCGAGGATTTCATCTTCATGGTGTACCGACATGGTGAGTAGGGGATGTCCTAATTCTGCGATGATTTGGGCCGGAATTTTATGGTCTGCCACCCGAATACCAATGGTTTTTCTACCGGGCATCATTTTTTCTACTTCTGCAGAAGCTTGAAGTATAAAAGTAAATGGCCCGGGTAAAAGTCTATTCATGAGTGCATAGACCGGATTAGACACTTTTTTGGCGTAGGTACCCAAGGAAGTTAAGTCGGAAAGCATAAAAGAGAGATTGGCTTTTTCCACGGGTTTTCCTTTGAGTGCGGCTAAGCGTTCCCTTCCTAATTTGGAATGCGCTGAAACGGCAAAACAGTACACGGAATCTGTGGGCAGGATTACCAATCCATCTTCTTGTAAGACTTGCACAATTTGGTCGATGTGCCGCGGGGCAGGAGCTTTTGAATACACTTTAGTGAGCATAGCGGTATGTATTTATGAGTTTAAAAGAACCGAATACGAACCGCTTCTGCTTACTTAAGCAGGGTTTCCCTTGGCGTAATCTGCCAAGAATTTCTCCAAACCTACGTCTGTAAGTGGATGTTGCAACAAAGCCATGATGGGGGGCAGGGGACAGGTAACCACATCGGCACCTGCCTCAGCACACGCGACAATGTGCATGGCATGTCGAACAGAAGCGGCAAGAACTTGGGTTTTGAACCCATAGTTCTTGTAAATTTTTACGATAGAGCGAATCAAATCCATGCCATCGGTGCTCACATCATCTAAGCGACCAATAAATGGACTTACATAAGTAGCGCCGGCTTTGGCAGCCAATAGTGCTTGGCCGGAGGAAAAGACGAGGGTACAGTTGGTTTTAATGCCTTTGCTAGAAAAATATTTCAGGGCACGCACACCATCTTTGATCATGGGAATTTTCACCACAATGTTGGGATGCAGTGCTGCTAAAGCATCGCCTTCGCGTACCATTCCTTCATAATCGGTAGAAATCACTTCAGCACTCACATCTCCGTCCACAATCTGGCAGATGTCTATATAATGTTGAAGAATACGGTCTTTACCAGTGATGCCTTCTTTGGCCATGAGCGAAGGGTTGGTGGTTACACCATCCAAAACGCCTAGGTCGTGTGCTTCACGAATTTGATTCAAATTGGCCGTGTCAATGAAAAACTTCATGTTGTAACGTTTCGTTTAGATTTTCTTGAAAGGCCTGATTGTTTAAGGCAATTTAAAGAAATCATTACCAATTTACAACCAGGATATAAAGTTTTAACAAAAGAAAGAGGCAAGTTACTTGCATCGCACCGCTACAACCTCATACCCTTGCTACATTCCTGTCCTGGGGGATTCTGAGGGAGCTGGTCGCACAAGACTTGCCCCGCACAAAAGTAATACGCCGGTTCAATTTCCCCAAAAATAATCCACCTCTTTCTGGCTAAATTCAAGGAATTCCTTTCATTGGCCAAATAGGAATAATCAAGGTTCTGGTATCCAAATGCTTTCGCCAGGCACTTCAGGAAAATCTTTTGCCTTCCACCGTG
This sequence comes from uncultured Candidatus Competibacteraceae bacterium, assembly GCA_964599915.1. GTDB lineage: Bacteria > Bacteroidota > Bacteroidia > CAIKAF01 > CAIKAF01 > CAZRHR01. The sequence goes on from CAZRHR010000003.1 coordinate 26,491, forward strand.
CAGAGGCCTCATTGAGTCGGCCTTCGGAACTGGCTACATAATTCCAACGGATAAAGCGGGGTTCGTCTAATGGCTTACCACCAAACAATAAAAGACGACTTCCCGGCAATGCCTTTATAAATTGGCAGGATTCGCCTTCTGATACCAACATTTCTCCCGGATGTACTTCAAAGCTTTCTGTTTCAATTCCACCCTGCACTACAGACAATCCCCACTCTCCATAAGTCTGCTGCATAAAGGGGAGCACGCCTCCCGTTTCGCCTACTTGAATATCCACCATATATAACGGACTATAGACCGGAACGGAACTTGTGTAACCCGCCCAAGTCCCAGCCACCAAACGCAAGTTAAAATCTTCTTGACACCAAGTAGGCACTTCTTTTTCGGGTAAATGGAAAAAGGAGGGTTCCACATCTTCAAAGGCTTTGGGCAAAGCCACCCAAATTTGAAACCCATGAAAAACCATCTCTTCCATTTGTCGAAAGGCCTCCGGTGTTCTTTCGGTGTGGGTTACTCCTTTGCCGGCGGTCATCCAGTTGACAGCCCCTTTTTCAATTTGTTGCACGGCGCCAGTGCTGTCACGATGCTCCATAACGCCCTCAAACAAATACGTGAGTGTAGAAAGTCCAACATGCGGATGCATTCCTATATCTATCCATTTCCCTGGTCCAAGCTTTTCGGGCCCCATATGATCTATAAAAATGAATGGACCTACCATTTTTTTATGGATAAATGGCAAAAGTCTTCCCACATGAAATCCTCCGATGGTTCGACTTCTTTCAGGAATAATGGGACGTTGGGTAGACATTATGTATTTAATGGTAGGATGCAAAATTACAAGAAGTATTGAAGGGTGGGTGTTTACCCACGGTTAAAACCGTGGGGGGGGGATGAGATTAATCTTACCTTTGGGCGGTGAAGCCATATCAGCATAAAAAACAGTTTGGGCAGCATTTTTTGAAAGATGCAGAGGTGATTTCCCAAACAATTCAATTGCTCAAAGAGCGCTATCCGACAGGGAAGGTATTGGAGGTGGGTCCGGGGATGGGCGTACTTACGGAGCAACTTGTAAAGGAGAAAAATTATACGCTTTTCATTAATGAAATTGACCGGGATTTGTTGCCTGTCCTGATTCAGACCTTCCATCAAATACCCCAAAGTCAGTGGTTACCGGGGGACTTTTTACAAATTTCGTTGGCAGCCTTGGGAGATCAATATGCCTTGATTGGTAATTTCCCCTACAACATTTCTACGCAAATTGTTTTTAGGATGTTGGAGGAGCGAATGCACATTCCGGTAGCTGTAGGTATGTTTCAAAAAGAAGTGGGAGAGCGGCTTGCCGCTCCGCCCGGGAGTAAGACGTATGGCATTACCAGCGTACTCACCCAAGCTTATTATCAAGTAAAACTTCATATTCATATTCCACCCTCCTCTTTTCAGCCCCCTCCCAAAGTGGATTCCGTAGTACTTTCTATGGAGCGTTTGCCGGAAGAAACTTGGCCGATTTGCGGCTTTGAGCCCCTAAGAAAGGTGGTGAAAGCGGCTTTTGGGCAACGGAGGAAAACACTTAGAAATGCGCTTAAAGGCATCACCTTTCAAGGAATGGCCCCTGATGATCCCATTTGGGACCTAAGGGCAGAGCGCCTTTCCGTGCAAGATTTTACCCGACTGGCCCTTGCCCAAATGAAAACCTAGACATTCTACTTCATTTTTTTGTAAAGTTTAGGTGCTGAAAAGCCCATTTTAGTGGGCCTTAGCTGCTTTGTTTTCCTTAGCTTTGTCCCAACGCTATGGAAATTACGGCACAATTAATCCAATCCTTGCAGCGAGCAATCAAAGAACGCGACGAAGCTTCCATTTTGGAAGTGATTGGAGATATGCACCCCATAGACATCGCCAGTATCTTCGAAAATATTTCTGCCTTAGAAGCCAAATACCTCTACACCCTTATGGATGAAGAGAAGGCCGCAGATGTGATTACTGAATTAGATGAAGATGTCCGCGAAAAATTCATGGCCCAGCTTTCCTCACGTGAAATTGCCGAGCAGTTTGTTGAAAACCTTGATTCCGATGATGCGGCCGACTTATTGTCCGAATTTCCCGTAGCGCGGCAGAAAGAAATTCTTTCGGAAATCGAGGATCCCGAGATGGCCTCGGATATTGTAGATCTGCTTCAATACGATGAAGATACCGCCGGTGGCCTTATGGCCAAAGAAATGGTGGTCATTCAAGTAGATTGGGACAGGAAGCAAGTAATTGAAGAGATTCGACGACAAGCCATTGAAATTGAAAATTTTTACACCGTTTATGTGGTCGACGAACACCATAAACTGTTGGGTGTACTGCCCTTGAAAAAGCTATTGATTGAACCGGAAAGTGTAAGGGTTGAGGATATTTACTTGGACAAAGTCATTTTTGTAGATGTTCAAACCTCCAAGGAAGAGGTGGCGCACGCCATGAGTAAATTTGATTTGGTGGCCTTGCCCGTTGTCGACCAATTGGGAAGATTGGTGGGAAGAATTACCATTGATGATGTGATCGACGTTATTCAAGAAGAGGCGGAAAAAGATTATCAATTGGCCTCCGGTCTTACAGAAGATGTAGAATCGGATGACAGTGTTTGGGTGCTTACCCGTGCACGAACGCCTTGGCTTTTGGTGGGATTGTTGGGAGGAATCATTGGGGCAAATGTTATTGCACAATACGAGGGACAAATCCGTATTCATCCTGAAATGGCCTATTTTATTCCATTGGTCGCAGCCATGGGGGGAAATGCCGGGGTGCAAAGTTCCGCTATTGTGGTGCAAGGTTTGGCCAGTGGACGGAGTTTACGGCAAGATGCCTTGCTCAAAAAATTCTTTAAAGAAATGGCCGTTGGTCTGTTGAATGGTGTGATATGCGCACTCGCCATTTGGGGCTATAATTTCTTTTTCACGGGAGATCAAGTGCTTGCTTTTACCGTGGGGACTGCCATGCTCACCGTTATTGTAAGTGCTTCAGTTTTGGGAACGTTTATCCCCCTCACTTTAAACCGTTTCAAAATAGATCCTGCGTTGGCTACAGGACCTTTTATTACCACCCTCAACGACATTACAGGGATGTTCATTTATTTTTTCATAGGACGGCTATTGTATGGGGGCTAAACCCAGCCGCCCATGTCCTCCGCTGCCATAGACTTTGACTTTGTTTCTTCCACCCAATCTTCATCCTTATCTTTCGGTGCAGGGGGTGTAGGAACACCCAAGTAATTCACCCTTTTTCCCGGCCAGATCAAGGTTTTCCATAAATACACCAATAAACTTTTTTGGGATAAGGATGGATGCAGAAAAGGTGCTATATGTTTTTGATGATAAGATGGATACAGGCTCCAATGCAATCCCGGCTTTAAATGATGAGCGCCATGATATCCGTTGTTACAAACCAAAAAATTAAACAATGCACCGGTAAAATTCCGACTATGATTATAGGGATGGTCTGGGTCACAGCCATCGTGCTGCCAAAAATTGGTGCCAAAAATACCCCAAACGGCATACAGGTTAGGAATAAACAGCAGTACCAAAGCCAACTTCCAATTCCAAGCCAGAAAAACAATTTTCCAAATCCAAGCCAGTGCCCATTCCAGCCTATATTGCCGATACCAAACCGGTTTTGAGGGGCCTACCTCGACCAAAAAACGATGTTCTGTTCGAATGATTCCAGGAATCATTACAAAAAAGAATAAAACTTGATTTAAGAAATTCCATCGAAACCGCATTTTGGTAGTGCGGGTATTGTCTTTGGCCGTTTGCAAATGTTTGTGGTGGCTTAGGTTATGTCCCGGGACATAGCCTGCAGCGGGCGCGCCGAAAGCAAGCGTTAGCAAAACTTGGTGAATTGTATTCCATTTTTTCTCCACAAAAACAGGACAATGGACGGTATTGTGAATGGTGATGGCCACCATAAAATTCAGCATACACAGCAAGGGTAAAAAAACGACCCAAACGAACCATGGCAAATGCGGCGTAGGAGCTTTCCAAAAGTACACAACAGCTAGGTCATGGCTAGGAAGAAAACTAAACCAAAGAATACCAAAAAGCAGAAAATACAACCCTAAAAACGCTAGTGAACGGACATCAGCGTGGTACCTTAATGTCATAGCGAAGATTTTGCATAAAAGTACAATCCTTCGCGTAAATTAAAACATTTAGTTTTTGAAATTGTTATTCAAACAAAAAAGAGATGTAAATTGAACGGGCTTGCATATGCTCAATGGCACGCGAATACAAGTTAAAATCCGGATAATGAACATCCATGAGTCCCCAAGCTGTTTTCAATTGGGTGGATAGTTTAAAATAGGGCAGGTAAAACTCAAAACCGACACCGGCCTCAATTTGTAAATCGTGGGGTCTGAGTTTGATGGGAAAAGAAGCCCCATCGCTGCTGCCAACTTTAGAGGATAAATCAAACGTATATTTCATGCCACCAATCAGGTAGGCAGAAAAATTAGTAAGCCTAACCGATTGATATTTAAAATGAAATGGGAACTCTGCGAGGGTGCTTTCAAAGCGAAATTGATCAACGCGGCCCGGGCGACGAAATTCCATCACCCGACCAGCAAGCGAAAGGGTAGGAGAGAATTTGAGCCGCCAACGCTCACCCAAACGCATGGAGGATTCAATGCCCATGCTAAATCCGGGTTCCCAAATAGAGGAAACGCCATAAATGGTATCAGGGAGCAGGGTTCGTAAATCTGCAATGGGGCGAACGGCTAATCCCGTATGAATCAGTCCTAAATTCACCCCAAAACGAAACATTCTGCGGTTGTAATTGGGCAGATTTTCAGTCTTCACGGCAGGTTTTGCCCTTTTTTTGCCAATGCGGTTGGGCATGTCCGCCCCAGCACAACTGGTGAACAAAAGAGTGAAAACTAAAAAACCTGCAAAAAGGGGCCTCATGGTGGATGGAAAACGATGCCTTCGGACTTTTATTTTATCCCGGAGTAAATTGACGCAATACCAAAGGTGAGTCGCTTTTCCTTTAACGAAGAAAAACCAGCTGCACCTAGATGTTCCAAAAAGGCTTTACCATCGGGAAAAGCTTGAACACTTTCAGGTAAATACGTGTACGCTGATGCATCTTTAGATATCCATTTTCCCCACCGGGGTAAAATCTGGGAAAAATAAAACTGATAAAGTTGTTTCACTGGAAAATGGCTAGGCTTAGAAAATTCTAACACCACCACTAAACCACCCGGACGGGTCACACGGTACATTTCAGACAATCCCAAGTCGAGGTTTTCAAAATTCCGTACGCCAAAAGCCACGGTGACCGCATCGAAACTGGCATCGGGAAAAGGGAGGGCTTCGCTATCGCCATACGACAAATGCACCACTTCCGTTAACCCCTTTTTTTTAATTTTCTCTTTTCCAACGGCTAACATCCCTTCTGAAATATCAACGCCATTGATTTTTTCGGGTTGTAAGTGACTTAAGGCAATGGCCAAATCTGCCGTTCCGGTGGCAATGTCCAAAAGCCTTTTGGGCTGGTGCTGCTTCACAATAGAAACCACTTTTTTACGCCAGCCTTTATCAATTCCAAGGCTGAGAAAATGGTTTAAAAAGTCGTATCGTGCAGAAATGTTGTCAAACATTTTTGCCACCTGCTCTTTTTTGGAGCCTTCCTGTTGATATGGTTTTACGGTCAAAACGTCCTAATTTGGGGTGTGAAGATAGCACCATTTTGGTACTTCAGGGGATAGAACAGCCACAGGCGGTGGATTGTTGTCTTTTAACCCAACATCACATAGGCATCCGGGTATTTGTAATTGTTGGTCATGGCTTTTCTCGACACTGCAAAAGCGACCGTAAGAACCCCCACGCGACCCACCAACATGCTTATCATCAGAATGATTTTGCCTCCCAGTGAAAGTTGTGATGTAATACCCGTTGAGAGTCCTGTGGTCGAAAATGCAGAAACCTCTTCAAATGCCAAGTACAAAAAGTTGATGTGCGGATCTGTAATGCTGAGTGCCACAGTTCCAATAAACACACCGGATAGGGTAAATAGAAAAATGGAAAATGCTTTGTATAGTAACTCATTAGAAATGGTATTCCGGAAAATTTCCACATACTTTTTCCCTCTGATGGTAGCTAAGGCCGATAGGAAAATCAAAGCAATGGTGGTGGTTTTGATGCCACCTCCTGTTCCTCCTGGAGATGCACCCACAAACATCAGGAAGATAAAAAGAAGTAGAGTCGAATTGGCCATCAGTCCAAAATTCAATGTGTTGAATCCAGCCGTGCGGCTACTAATGCTTTGGAACAAGGCATGAATGAGTTGAGAAAAACCATTCATGTTTCTCAGGCCACCTTCGGCATATTGTGCAGGATTGCGCATTTCCATGAGGTAAAACAAACCCGCGCCCACAAGAATTAAAATTAAACTTGTATATATGGCAAGTCGGCTACTTACCTGCAATCTGCGCCAAGGCTGAAACATTCTTTTGCGCATCATGCCGGGATCTAACCAGTCATTGAGCACAGGCACCCCAATTCCACCTAAAAAAATAAGAATCCCCAACACCACATGGGTGACCAAACTTTGTTGAACACCTTGCTCTGCCATTCCGGCAGAAAAAGTGGAGAAACCTGCGTTATTAAAGGCTGATATGGCATGGAAAGCGGAGGTAAAGATTCGGTCAGCTTCAGAGGCGAATACCACTTCCGGCGACCAGCTTAAATACACCATAAGCATGCCCGTTAGTTCAATGAGTAGGGTAAAACCAATGACTTTCTTAAGCATGGATTGGGTACTAGACAGGCTGTCGTAGCTCATGAAATCCTTGATCATGCTATTGGCCCGAATGCCTACGCCTTTTCGCATAAAGGCGCCAAAAAAAGCGGCAAATGAAATGATGTTTAAACCACCCAATTGAAATAAAATCATAATGACCGCCTTACCTTTCATGGTAAAGGTGGTCGCCGTATCCAATACGGTGAGTCCAGTAACACAAGAGGCACTAACCGAAGTAAATAAGGCATCTTCGAACCGAATGCTTCCTGGCACATTGACCATTTCCGGCATAAGCAAAAGGCCTGTTCCCACCGCAATAAGTATGAGAAAAGAAAAGAAAAACATAATCGCAGGCTTTATCTTGAGCATACCTAGCCGCTGGCTGGCTTTTCCCAATTCAATAAAGACTACAGAAATCAAGACCAATTGAAGGAACAAGAAAAAATCAAGGGATTGCGAAAACAAACGGCTAAAAATATCTTGTCGGCTAAACAATCCTACCAATCCATCTGCCAGGAGCACCAATAAGATGGTTCCCTCTAACCAATTTTGTCGAATAAATTTGGCCGGTTCAAATTCAAAAAAAATCCGCAGTAAAAAGGAAAAAATGAAAAATGAAAACCCGGCTTTGATGAGGAATATATTGAAGGCAATGCCGGCTGCGGTTTGGGGATACCCATGAAAATAAATTAAAAATCCACTCATGCCAATGGCTACGACCAACCTAAGCAAACGCATGACCTGAATCACACGGTTTTTACTACCGTAAATGCGAATATTGATAGATTCCCGTATCCTTTGTAAAAAGCGTAGGGGCATGTTTAACTATTTAGGGCAGATTGAATCCGCATGATGGCTTGGGCAAATTGGGTTTCGGAGGTGGCATAGCTTAATCGAATGGCGTTTGGTGCTCCAAACGCACCTCCCGGAACCGTGGCCACATGGGCTCTATTTAAAAAGTACATGCACAAATCGTCCGACGTTTCTACGTGAACCCCACCATAGGTTTTGCCAAGACAGGCAGACACTTCGGGGAAAAAGTAAAAGGCGCCAGGGGGTAAATCCACTTGAAAACCATTCACTTTTTTTAGTTGTTCATAGCCTTTGTTTCTCCGCTCCATAAACACATCACGCATGTATTGGATGGCTTGTGGATGGGCTTCAAGAGCCGCAATGGCAGCGCGCTGGGTAATAGAACAGGTGGCGCTGGTGGTTTGTCCTTGGATTTTTATACAAGCCTGGATAATGGGCTCAGGACCTCCCAAATATCCCAAACGCCAGCCTGTCATGGCAAAGGATTTGGACAAGCCATTCACCGTAACCGTACGATGTTCCATACCCGGTAAACTGGCCATACTCACATGCTTGCCTTCGAACAAAATATGCTCATAAATTTCATCTGACATCACTAAAACATCCGGATGGGATTGAAGAACTTCAGCCAAACTTTCCAATTCTTCCTTGGTATAGGCAGCGCCTGTGGGATTGCAAGGCGAGCTGAACCAAAACATTTTGGTCTTGGGCGTGATGGCAGCCGCCAATTGTTCGGCCGTGATTTTATACGCTTGTTCAAAACCAGCAAGCACCGGAACTGGCGTGGCCCCGGTCATGCGAATGATTTCGCGGTAACTTACCCAAAAGGGAGCGGCCACAACCACTTCGTCTCCGGGATCTAACACCGCCATCGCCAAGTTGGCAATACTTTGTTTTGCCCCGGTACTGGCAATAATTTGTGAACGGTTATAAATCAAACCATTATCTCGTTCAAATTTGGTGCGAATAGCGTCCAATAACGCTTCATATCCTTGTACTGGAGTATAATGCGAATAATTTTGGTCAATGGCGACCTTTGCAGCCATTTTGATGAATTCGGGGGTATCAAAATCTGGCTCACCCAGGGAAAGATTGATGATTTGATGCCCTTGGGCAGCTAATTCTCTACTTTTTCTAGACATGGCCAAGGTTTCACTCTCAGCCATTTGGGTTACCAATTGGGAAATCTTCATGAAATTTACATTCGTTAGGCAATACTAAGTAAAATTCCATCGTTATCGGAAGGTTTTCCTGCTAATTTTGCTTCCAACTTATTAGAATTTCTGTAAAGTTACCGCTATGGATGCTTCGCTCGTTTTTTTAGAAATACTAAGGTATGCTGCACCTTCTATATTGGTGTTCATTCTGGTGTTCCTCATTCTAAAACAATTCTTTGAATTTCAATTGAGGAAGCAATCCATGGATATACGTAGACTCAACCAACAAGCCATAACTCCCATGCGCCTGCAAGCCTATGAAAGGGTTATTTTGCTCATGGAACGCATCAATCCTTCCCAACTGGTCATGCGAATGAAACAGCCCAACCTGTCGAAAAAAGATTTTCATGCCTTGCTGATTCAACAAATCAGACAAGAATACGAACATAACCTTACCCAACAGATTTACATGACTAAAGGGGCTTGGGAAGCGGTGAAAAAGGCCAAGGAAGAATCTATTAAATTGGTCAATGTAGCCGCCACCCGTGTGCCTGAAGATGCAGCAGGTGTGGAATTGGGAAAAGCGGTGTTGGAAATGGTGATGGACATCGAAAAATTGCCTACCCAGGCTGCCATTGATATTTTAAAACAAGAAGTGCGCACCCTCTACTAAATTTTTGTAACTTCCCTATCGTGTTCAGGTAAACCAAGCCATTTTTAAAGAAAAAATCGAATGAAAGCAAAGGGGAATCGGTATCGTTTTAGTCTTCTTGCGATTTCCTTTGTTTTAGCGTTATGGAGCTGCCAAACCGAAGAGGTTTTGCCGGAACCCACCCCTTACACCTTTGATGTACCGGCTTATTTTGGTTCGGTTCCTCAGCCTTCGCAAAATAAAGCCACCATAGAAGGAGTGGCTTTGGGGAAAAAATTATTCTTCGACCCCATTTTATCCCGAAACAATACCATTTCCTGTAGCAGCTGTCACCATCCTGAAAAGGCTTTTACCGATGGTTTGCCCAAATCTGTCGGAATAGACGGACGTTTAGGACGACGCAATGCCATGGCATTGGTGAATTTGGCATGGGCCAATCGCTTTTTCTGGGATGGCCGAACCTTTTCTCTTGAGGCCCAAGTCTTGTTACCTGTGCCAGACCATTTGGAAATGGATTTGTCTTGGGAAGAGGCCGAAGCCCGTTTAAATGCCCATCCGGAGTATCCCGACCTGTTTCGGCGCGCTTTTATGCTCTCTTCGGAAGAACCTATTTTAGCCGCTCATGTGGCCAAAGCCATCAGCCAATTTATGCGCACGCTGATTTCCTCAGACAGCAAGTTCGATAAGTTCATGCGTGGCGAAACGGTCCTATCTCCGGCGGAGTTGCGTGGCTTCGACTTATTTCGAACCGAACGAGCCGATTGTTTTCATTGTCATGGGCACGATGGGTTTGTGCAGTTTACCAACAATTCCATCCAAAACAATGGGTTGGACCCTCAGGGTGCTTGGTTGGATTCAGGGTTGTTTTTACATACGGGCTTGTCTTTTAACATCGGGATGTTTAAGACGCCGACGCTACGCAACATAGCCGTTACGGCGCCTTACATGCACGATGGAAGGTTTGCGACCTTGGAAGAAGTTATTGAGCATTATGATTCAGGTGGTCATCCTTCTCAAACCATTGATCCACTCATGAAATTTGTGGGTGTAGGTTTACAGTTATCGGCGCAGGAAAAATCCGACTTGGTAGCCTTTTTACACACCTTGACGGATGAGGCGTTTTTGGCGCGGCATGCGGAGTAGGTAAGGGGGCACATTCCCCAAACCATCATTTTCATTTTTTTAAAAAGGGCAGACCCATAAGCCGGGTTTTGTTCTATCCTGTCATTCATCTAGGCGAAGCATCACTGCTACGCTCCATCGACCTACCCGTTTGGTGTGTCTTTCGACACGTCTCAGGCCAAGTCCAAACCTATTTGGTCTTTCAGCCCGCAGAGTTTACCCAGAGCCTGGTTACCCAGACAACGCGTGAGCTCTTACCTCACGTTTTCACCTTTTCCGGCCAGGTTGCCCATGGCAGGTAGTTTATTTTCTGTGGCCCTTTTCGTATTTCGCTTGCGCAAAACCCCAGGAGTTACCTGGTGCGGTGCCTTATGCTGCCCGGACTTTCCTCCGGCTTTCGCCAGCGACAGGTCGGTCTGCCCGCTGTAAATATACGGGCTATTTACCAAATACGACTTTTAGGACGCAAATACATACGAAAACACAAGCAAAAGACTACCCAAGACCCAACTTTTCAACGGAATCAACTGGTCCAAGTCAATACCCTCTTTTCGTAACCACAAGGCCAATACGATTTTCTCCACAGAAAAGGCCACCACTGTGCCCCAGGCTAATCCATGAATGCCTAAAAATGGAAATAAAGCCAAACTTACCGTCACATTTAAAAACGTGTCTATACCCGCAGCCCACAAGATTTTTTTCCGTTGTCCCGTTCCTAAGAACCAGACTTGGGGCATCCATAACCTTGGAATGAGTAACAACAGAAAAATTTGAAAAATACCTGCAGCCTCTGTAAAATCCGCTGAAAACGCGGTACGAAATAAGAAAGGCGCCATCCACATCAGTCCCAGAGAAAGGATAAAAAGTGGCCACATGTATTTTTTTACCCGTTGACGCACCGCCAAAAGGTCCTGTTTTACCCGAACAAAAGGCGCCATGGCTTCACTCAAAGCCGCCATGAGCATCACAGAAAGTGGCAATTCTTTGGCGCCATATTGGAAAATGGCGAGTTGCTCCGGAACAAAACGCCGCACAATGCCAGCATCTATGTGGGGCGCATAGCCCGTAAGTATCCCAACCAACAAAAGGGGTAAAGTGCCTTTTTGCCAGGTCGGTTTTTCTTTCCATGGCTGCACGTAAGCAACAAGCAGAAGCCAACGGAAAAGTCCAAGAAACACAAATCCACGCACCATGGCTTCAGGATTTCCGGTATAGGCGCTGCCAATAAGGAAAATGGGAATCAAAGGCTGCAAAAAAAATACAGACAGCCATAGTAAGGACGATTTCTTTTCAATCATCCACGCATATTCCAAAAGTAAACTCACAGGATAGGTAAGAAACCAAAGACAAATCCAAAAGGTGATTTGGCCGGATTCCTGCACGTGCCAAAAGGAGAAAATCCAGGCATGAAGGGCATAAAATAACAGGGCAACCATGCCCGCATACCCTGTCATCGTCCAAAAAATAGTCCGAAGGGTGGCTTTTCCCCGAAAATTTTCCCCGGCCAAAGTTTGAAAACAGCCATTGACCCAAAAGGAAGAACCGGCCACCAGAATGAGCAAAAAAGTTTCAAATAAGGCGATGTAAGTTTTTGAAAAACCGAGTTTTGCCAAAGCCACACCGATGCTGAGCATCATGAGAAAACGCATAAAAATATAGGCCTGCCAAGCACCAAAGGCAGAACTGGAAAAGATTTGATGTATATTTTTTTTCAGCAAGCCCTATATTTTTCGATTTCCCATCATATATTTGCATCCACAAAATCTGGAGGTAGTAGCTCAGTTGGTTAGAGCGTCGGATTGTGGTTCCGAAGGTCGTGGGTTCGAAACCCATCTTCCTCCCCAAAAAAAAGCTGCTTGCAAAGGCAGCTTTTCTTGTTTATAGTCGGCCATATTGCACTTTTGAAACGACGCCTAAAGGTAAAATCCGACCGAAATCATCCTTTAAACCTAATTCTCCGCAAGAAATTTCAGGATCTCCGGGCATGGTTTCTTTTAAAAGATTATCCATGACCAAACTGGAAAAACCGAGGGAATAGGTATTAAGGATAAGCCATCCTCCTTTAGGTTGAATTAGTTGCCCGGTTAGCTCGAGCAGTTCCCGTAGCATTTTTTCCAATTTCCAGCTTTCGCCGGACGGCCCGTGGCCAAAGGCAGGCGGATCCATAATGATGCCTTCATAGGTTTTTCCACGTTTTACTTCACGTTGAATAAATTTCATGGCATCTTCCACGACCCAGCGAATGTCCGTTAAACCGGAACTTTCCATGTTCCTTTTAGACCAACTAACTACCTGCCGAATGGCATCGACATGGTACGTTTCCGCACCCGCAGCCCTGGCGGCTAAACTCGCAGCACCGGTGTAGGCAAACACATTTAAGCATTTCCCGCCTTGCAAAGGTCCCTGCATGAGCTGATAAATGGCATCCCAGTTGAGGTGTTGCTCCGGAAAAATTCCGACATGCTTAAATCCTGTCAGGGCCAATTGAAAAGTGAGGGTAGGACCATCCGGAAGGGTATAGTTGATATCCCACTGATCCGGCATGGATTTCAGTTTTATCCAGCGTCCTGAATGAGAGCCGGTGCCTTGAAACTTTACATGGGCCAACTTTTCCCAGGTGGCTCGATCCTGAGCAGGTTTCCAAATGGCTTGTGGTTCAGGACGGATGGTGATATATTCACCAAAACGTTCTAATTTTTCGAAGTCTCCGCTGTCCAAAAGGGCATAATCTGCCCAACCTTTGGTTACGTGTACAGGTATGTTGTGCGTTGTCATTTTTTGATTTGAAGAAGTGAAACCGTCAATTGGGCATTGGCCACGATGCGGTCTTGGGGGTCAAAGATAACAATGGCCCAAACCTGGGTACTCCCCCCAAGGTGAACGGGAGACGCTTTCCCTCGGACAGGACCTTCATTTTCTTTTACCCCACGAATATGTTGAATGTTGAGAGATAAGCCTACCGGGGCTTTTTCTTCCGGATTTACAGTAAGTAATGCGGCAATGGAACCAAGTGTTTCTGCCAGGGCGGCGGATGCACCTCCATGCAAACGACGCATGGGCTGCACTGTTCGATGATCGACCGGCATTTCGCCCCATAAACTGTCGTCTGTGATGGACGTAATCCGAATATCCAAATGATCCACCATAGAATGCGTGGATCTGGATTGTATAAGTTCCGGTGTTATAGAGGGATTAAACCAAATCATGTAATGTAGAGATGTAAGATGAAACGTGCCAAATGCCTATGGTTTTATCGTCTCCTGCGGTAAAAACCCTATGCCCATTCGAGGAACAAGCCATGGCATTAATGGAGTGCCGATGGCCTTGGTCAGCCTTACGGGACATTTTTCCCAGCGGCCTTAATGGCTTGGTATGCCATATTTTTACAGAAGCATCGCGGCTTGCGCTCATCAGCCAAGGTTCGGAGGGATGAGATACCAACCTGTAAATGGCATAATGATGCGCGGGCAAGGCATGAATTTTTTCTCCGGATAGGCCATCTAACACATGTAAATGCCCGTCTCTTCCGGCAGTAATAACTTTAGTGCCCGTAGGATTCCACCATGCGGTGTGTAAAGGCAACTCACTGACCAAAACTGTATTAGTGATTTCACCATGGATTGGATTCAGCCACACCAAATGACCGGAAAAGCAGGGCACCAGCAGCTGTTGATGTAAAGGATGAAGGACCAATTCACGAATTTTGCCAAAGGGTAGTGTCGTACGCCATTGGATTTCACCTTCGGGTAAAAGGATAGATTGAACCATTCCATCTACACCGGAGGTAAGAAGACAAGCAGAGGAAGGCAGGTAGGTGAGGGCAAAAATGCCACCGGAATGTAATTGCCAATGATACAGCACTTTTTTCTGGTCTATGTCCAGCAGGATGCAATGTCCATCGGCTTGTCCAATGGCCAGCCACCTTTTCTCAGGAATCCAACAAAGGGAGTACACCGTAGCGGTGGCTTGTGCAAGGGCTTCGGCTTCATTTTGCTCTATGTTCCATTTAGCTATCCAACGGTCTTCTCCAGCTGTAATAATGGTATCATCCTCAGGAAGATATACCATAGCATAAATGGGCCTTTGGTGTCCGGTGAGTCGCTTAAAAGGTAAAGCGGAGTTACTCATGGATAAGAAGAAAAACTCGAATGGCGTAGGAGGTCTTTCCCGGGGTTTCCGGAACAAAGACTTGTTCAGTTAATGGTTTGAAACCGTTGGCGCGAATTTCTACCTCGTACGTAAGGTTTCCGGGGAGCGTGGATAAGAAGTTCCCGGATTCGCCGGATTCTACCTCTTGGACTACTTTTCCTGTAGTATCCTTTACCACGAGGGTTACACTCAAAGGTTCGGCGGTGGCTTGCGCCATCACTTTTCCTTTAAAAACAGATACAGTAGGGGTGGAGGCCTCTTGGTTGGTTCCAGCCACATCGGGATAAATGTAATCCCCAAGATCTACTTCAAAAATATCGAAGGAATAATCCATGGATTCAGGTCTGCGACTGGTCACGTATCCTGTATTTCCTTCTGTATTAACGTAAAAATAGGATTCATCGCCCACAGAATTAATGGGATAACCCATATTCACAGGCTTGGTCCATGCACCATTCACTAACCGTGAAAAATAAATGTCATATCCACCCATTCCACCGGGGCGATTGGAACTGAAATACAGCGTTTTACCATCCGGATGTAAGTAGGCAGAATTTTCATCAAAAGGTGAATTCACAATGGCGCCTAATGGTCTAGCCTCCTCAAATCCGAATTTTCCTTTCCGGGTGGCAGTCCATAAATCACCCTGTCCTAAAGTGCCTTTCACCGGCTTTTCACTAATGTAAATCACCGATTTCCCATCTGCGGCAAGACTTAAGGACGATTCAAAATATGAGGAGTTTAAATCTCCATCCAAGGGAACAGGCGTGCGGAAAACACCATTCTTTTTTGCTCTGGAGTAGTAGATGTCGCCGCCACCGGTTTTACTGGAAAACAGAAAAATGATGTTTCCGTCAGGAGAAACAGAAAGTGCAGCGTCATGGCCGGTGGTATTAATTTCTCCGGGCAAGGGAAATGGTTCTTCCCACACGCCGGTAGCAGAATCTTTGGCCATCCACCAAATGTCTTGAAAGGCAATGCCCAAATGAGGATCCGTGCCCGAACCTTTATTTTCTGGCCGGGCGGTAGTAAACACCATCACTTGGCCGTCCGCGCTGAGGCAAGCGGTATTTTCCATGTGTTCCGTGTTGATGCTGGTCATTGGCGTCAAACGGGCCCTGGTGGGTTGCTCCATTTGTAAACGAGCGGTTTCCACCTCTCGCAAATACTGGTTGACCTCATGGTTTTGGAGCGCTTTACCTTTTAGCCGACTTTTGAATTTCTGATACCATTGGCTGGCTTGTGGTAACATTCCATTGCGATGGTATGCCATGCCCAGAAGCAGTGGAAGGTCAGCATGGGCGGTAGAATCTTGTTTCCAGGCTTCTTCTAGCAAAGGTAAAACTTCTGTGTAACGATGAAGTGAAAGACCTGCGCGAGCTTGTAAAACCTTCAATTGGGCTTGTCCCGGATTATCCCGGACCAACCCCATGTATTGGACGTAGGCTTCAGGATAATACTCAAGTCGATAATTATCGTTGGCGGTAGAAAGCCTGAGTCGATCCGCAGGACTTAGGCCTTTTTGTGCGTTGGCAATGAGGCATAAGGCACTGAAGGTTAATGTTATGATTCGATTTATTTGAGTCATAAGTTAAGGATAAATAGTATGGGCGTACGCCTCAAATGTATTCCAAAGTAATCCAACCCTAGTCATGGGGCCGACGCCACCGGGGACAGGGGTTAAAAAAGATGCTTTTTCAGCCACTTCATCCGCTACCACATCACCCACAAGCCTCCAACCGCGAGGCGAGGATGGATCTTCAATTCTGGTGGTACCAACATCTACTACCACTGCGCCTTCTTTCACCATGGTGGCATTGACCATGCCAGGGCGGCCTGTGGCTACAATAAGTATATCTGCCTGAACCGCTAGGTCGGCTAAATTTTTAGTACGGCTATGGGCCATGGTTACCGTTGCATTTCCATGGGCAGAAGCGCGAGATAAAAGAATAGAAAGTGGCGTTCCAACGATATGACTTCTACCAATAACCACGCAATGCTTACCATCCAAAGTGATTTGATAGGCTTGTAAAAGTTTTGAAACGCCCCAAGGTGTAGCCGCCACAAAACAAGGTAAGCCTGCCATGAGCCGGCCAGCATTCTCGGGATGAAATCCATCTACATCCTTGGAGGGATGTATGGCCAGTAAAATGGAAGCTTCTTCTATGTGAGCGGGTAAGGGAAGCTGGACAATAAATCCATCGACATCTGGCCGTTGATTTAGGTCGTGAATGACAGAAAGAAGTTCCTCTTGGGAAATGGAGGCCGGAAAGCGAAGTAGGGTAGAGGTGTAACCAATTTCCTGACAGTCTTTTACTTTGAACTGCACATAACTTTCACTGGCGCCATTATCTCCAACAAGGACCGCCACCAGATGAGGCGCCCTTTGACCCTGTGCCAACCGCATGCGCACCCTTTCCGCCAATTCCGATTTGACTTGCTGGGCAATTTTTAGTCCATCTAAACGCTGTGCGGCCATGAAAAATAGGTGTTATCTATTGAAACCTGATTTTGGCATTTGCTTCATCATGCGTGCCATTTGTTCTTTATTTCCCATCATTTTCATCATTTTACGCATGTCATCGAACTGCTTAAGCAATTTATTGACTTCTTGAACAGAGGTGCCACTGCCCATGGCAATGCGTTGTCTTCTGGAGCCATTGATCACATGCGGCTGTTTTCTTTCATGTGGTGTCATGGATAAAATGATGGCTTCAAGACCTTTAAATGCGTTGTCATCAATGTCAAGGTCTTTAACAGCTTTTCCGACGCCTGGAATCATACCCATCAAATCTTTGATGTTGCCCATTTTTTTGATTTGACGGATTTGGGCCAGAAAATCATCAAAGTCGAATTGATTTTTCTCAATTTTTTTTCGCAGTTTTTCGGCTTCGGCTTCATCGAACTGCTCTTGTGCCTTTTCCACAAGAGAAACAATATCTCCCATGCCAAGAACCCGGTCGGCCATTCTTGAAGGATAGAACAGGTCGAGGGCATCCATTTTTTCGCCCGTACCCACAAACTTAATGGGTTTTTGGACCACAGACCGAATGGAAAGTGCGGCTCCACCGCGGGTGTCACCATCTAATTTGGTGAGGACTACCCCGTCGAAGTTTAAGCGGTCATTGAATGCTTTGGCCGTATTGACCGCATCCTGACCGGTCATGGCATCTACCACGAAGAGAATTTCATCAGGCTGAAGGGCTTGCTTTAAGCGGGCAATTTCCTCCATCATGGCTTCGTCCACGGCCAATCGGCCGGCCGTATCCACAATCACCGTTTGAATGTTTTTCGCTCGGGCTTCTGCTACGGCCCTGCGTGCAATGTCCACAGGGTCTTTTGCATTTTTGTCAGAAAATACCGGAAGCCCAAGCTGTTCTCCAAGGACATGGAGCTGGTCTATCGCTGCCGGACGATATACATCACAGGCAACAAGTAAAACAGAACGTTGCTTTTTACTGGTAATGTATTTTCCCAGTTTCCCTGTAAAGGTCGTTTTCCCAGAACCCTGCAATCCGGCCATAAGCACTACGGCCGGCTGACTTTTAAGATTTAAATCTGTTTTTTCACCCCCCATGAGCGCAGTTAATTCCTCATGGACGATTTTTACCATTAGTTGACCGGGAGAAACGCTGGTCAAGACTTCCCTTCCAAGCGCTTTTTGTCTTACCGTATCGGTAAAATCTTTGGCAATTTTATAGTTCACGTCGGCATCCAAAAGGGCACGACGCACCTCTTTCATGGACTCCGCCACGTTTAACTCGGTAATCTTATGCTGCCCTTTTAGGAGCTTAAAAGCTTTGTCAAACTTCTCCGATAAATTTTCAAACATGGGTAAATAGCTTTCTACGCACAAAGATAGCCCAATAAATGGCATTCCATACGCCTTTTTCGCCCTGTTCCTTGCGCTTTTTTTTACATTTGTTTGTCAATATCTTAAAGACTGTAACTATGCGCCTCAGGCTTGCCTTATTTCTTACGTTTTGCCTTTCCTCCAGCTTAAAGGCCCAAGAGCATTCGACCAATCACCCCAATTCCACATTGAGATTTACGGTGATTAAAGACAATGCGGCTACCCCTGTTAAAAACCAAAACCGAAGCTCGACCTGTTGGAGTTTTTCTACCCTTTCATTTTTTGAATCCGAATTGATTCGAATCAAAAAACCTCAGGTAGAACTTGCAGAGATGTATGTAGTTAGGATGGTTTACCTGATGAAAGCATTAAAGTATGTGCGTATGCATGGCACCATAGGTTTTGCACCCGGCGGCGCCTTTCACGACCCCCTTACAGTGTTGGCCACCTATGGTTTGATGCCCAGACAGGCCTATCCTGGCAACGAATATGGCACCACAGATGTGCAGCATGGGGAATTAGATGAATTACTTTTGTCCTATGTTCAGGCAGTAATTCGCAACAAAAATGGCCAACTATCCACCGCCTGGCAGGCCGGACTTGAGGGAATTTTAGATGCCTATCTGGGAAAAGTTCCTGCTCAATTTGAGTTTCAAGGAAAAACATATACACCACGCAGTTTTGCAGATTTTCTTGGCTTAAAACCACAAGATTATATAGATCTCACCTCCTTTTCTCATCACCCCTTTTACACCCAGTTTGCCATTGAAGTTCCGGACAACTGGAGCTGGGATAAAGCCTATAATTTACCCTTGAATGAGTGGATGGAAACCCTAGACTACGCTTTAATGAATGGTTTTACAGCCGCTTGGGGTGCAGACGTTTCTGGTAAAGGTTTCTCGCACAAGTTTGGCCTTGCATTAGAGCCCGTTCAATATCCGGCGGCAGATAAAGCCGAAGTTTATTTTATGGAACCACAAGAAGAGAAACAAGTAACCCAAGCCCTGCGACAAGCTGACTTTGACAACTACTTGACCACCGACGACCATGGTATGCATATTACAGGCATGGTAAAAGACCAGCACGGAAAAAAATACTATATCGTCAAAAACTCTTGGGGTCATACCTCTAATGGTTGTGGCGGATATTTTTATGCCTCAGAAGCGTATGTTCAAATGCGTACCTTAAATTTCATGATACATCGGGATGGCATTCCGGCACATATCCGTAAGAAGCTAGGCATTTGATGATGAAAAAAAATTAACCTGCCTCCTTTGTCCTCACTAGGTTTAAGTTTTTGACTTAAGGTTTCTTCGCTTATGGTGAGACGCCAGGTCGAGGACACTAACCCATGACGGAGACACCTAACCCATGACGGGGACACTTAACCCATGACGGGGACACTTAACCCATGATTTAAATCATGGGTTAGGAAACCTTCCGCTTTAGGTTACGTAAAACCCCCTGCCTGTTCTGTTAAATGGATGGTATGAGAAGGAATCCTCCATGCCAAACCATCGGATAATGAAACTTTACTTTTAGGTCTAATCCCAAAAGTAGGGCGTGTTGGTTCGTAATTTATCCAAAACAGCGATATGTCACATTCATTGAACAGGTTGTGGGTCCACATCGTGTGGTGCACCAAATTTAGAAAACCCTTTATTCACCCCTCCATTGAAAAAAAAGTCCATCGGTTTATGGAAGAACAATGCCGCGCCCAGGGGTGTATTGTGAGGATTGTAAACGGCATGCCAGACCATGTTCACTTTTTGATTTTATTGAATCCTCAAAAATCAATCGCCGAAGTGGTGAAGCAAATTAAAGGAAGTTCGTCTCATTTTATTAATTCGAACAAATTAACTGAAGAGAAATTTTCCTGGTCTACGGGATACGCGGCTTTTGGTGTCAATTATACCGGCGTAGACATTGTGCACCGGTATATTGCGAATCAAAAGGAACACCATACAAAGGGTAGTATAGACCAAGGTCAGGAATTCGAAATTACGGGTTGAATTCCTTTTTAAGCATATCCTATCAACTTAGAGTTTAGGAAGGTATGAAACGATTTTTCTTAGCACCGCTAGGAAAGCAAGGTAAATGGAAGGTTCGTGTTTGTTGGCGGAATCTAAAATGTCGTGGTAGAAGAAATGTTTTCGCCTAAAATCCTCATCCATTTCTGTGTTAAGTCTAAATCAAAAACAAAAAGCCCATGAAAATCATGGGCTTTTATGATATCTAAGGATATAAAAAGGTAAAGGTTAGTCGCCTGAAGTTTGGGTGCAATTGTACCCTTCACGGATGCGATTTACCTGCCATTCCAAACGCTCATTGGCATCTGTGGAGCATAAAGATACGTCTTGGCCACCGCCAATTGGCGTACAAGACAAACATACTTCTTTTTCACAACCGGTAAGGGTGGTACCCATGAGGGCCATTGCACCGGCAACTAAAATCAGTTTTGCTTTTTTCATGGGTGTGAATTTACGCATTTGTATCATTTCCCGCACCTTCATTTTCAGATTTCTTCTTTTTAGGCTTGGTAATTTTGATTTTGATTTCTCCCTCATGCAAACTTACCAGGATGCTATCTCCCTCTATAAGCTTTGCATTGATGATTTCTTCTGCCAAAGGATCTTCAATATACTTTTGGATGGCTCTTTTCAAAGGACGCGCACCAAAATTCGGGTCAAAACCTTTGTCAGCAATGTAAGTTCTGGCCTCTTCATTCACTTTTAGAATGTATCCATTCTTTTCTACGCGGCGAATCAATTGACTCAATTCCACATCGATAATCTGGTGAATATCTTCTTGTGAAAGGTTGTTGAAAAGAATGACATCATCGATACGGTTCAAAAATTCTGGAGCAAATGCGCGTTTCAAGGCATTTTGAATCACAGATTTTGAATAATCATCCGCTTGCTTGGATTTTGCACCTGTTTTGAAACCAACGCCTTGGCCAAACTCTTTCAAATCTCGACTACCAATGTTGGAGGTCATAATGATCACCGTATTCTTGAAGTCGATGCGACGACCTAAGCTATCGGTCAAAATACCATCGTCTAGAGCTTGGAGCAAAAGGTTGAATACATCCGGATGTGCTTTTTCAATTTCATCTAAAAGCACCACGGAGTAGGGCTTGCGTCTTACTTTTTCTGTCAATTGTCCACCTTCTTCATACCCAACGTAGCCGGGAGGCGCGCCAATTAAACGAGAAACAGCAAATTTTTCCATGTATTCACTCATGTCGATGCGAATGAGGCTGTCCTCACTGTCGAACATGGTTTTTGCAAGTACTTTGGCCAATTGTGTTTTACCCACACCTGTTGGACCAAGAAAGATGAATGACCCAATGGGTTTATTGGGATCTTTTAATCCGGCACGGTTTCTTTGAATGGCTTTTACCACTTTTTTAACGGCTTCATCTTGTCCAATGACCAAACCACGCATGGCATCATACATTTTGGACAATTTGGAGCTTTCGTTTTGGGCAACTTTTTGAACTGGTATTCCCGTCATCATGGAAACCACTTCTGCCACATTGTCTTCCGAAACCGTTTCACGATGGGCGCGTGTCTCTTCTTCCCACTTCTTTTTCACCTGTTCCAACTTCTCGTTCAGGTTCTTTTCGGTGTCTCTTAGTTGCGCGGCCTGTTCATATTTTTGGTTTCTTACCACCCTGCCTTTTTCCTCGCGAACTTCTTCAATCTGTTTTTCGATGTCCTCGATTTCTTTGGGCACTTTAATATTGGTGATGTGCACACGGGCACCTGCTTCGTCTAAGGCATCGATGGCTTTGTCCGGAAGAAAGCGGTCCGTAATGTATCTGCTCGTGAGGCTTACACATGCCCGAATGGCCTCATCTGTATAATTTACGTTGTGGTGATCCTCATACTTCTCTTTAATGTTATTGAGAATCTGATAGGTTTCTTCCTCACTGGTGGGTTCTACCATCACTTTTTGAAAGCGGCGGTCAAGAGCACCATCTTTTTCAATGTACTGCCGATACTCATCCAAGGTAGTCGCACCAATACATTGAATTTCTCCACGAGCCAAGGCTGGCTTAAACATGTTTGAAGCGTCTAAAGAACCGCTCGCTCCGCCAGCACCGATAATGGTATGAATTTCATCGATGAAAAGGATAATCTCAGGGGACTTTTCCAACTCGTTCATCAGGGCTTTCATTCGCTCCTCAAATTGACCACGATACTTGGTTCCGGCCACCAAAGAGGCTAAATCCAAGGAAACAATTCGTTTCCCAAACAAAACCCTACTCACTTTTTTCTGAGCAATTCTTAAAGCCAAACCTTCTGCAATGGCAGATTTTCCGACACCGGGCTCTCCAATCAAGATAGGATTGTTCTTTTTGCGGCGGCTTAAAATCTGACTTACACGTTCAATTTCCTTATCTCTTCCAATGATGGGATCTAGTTTTCCATCTTCGGCCATTTTACTTAAATCCCGACCGAAATTGTCCAATACAGGAGTTTTGGATTTAGAATCGGCTGGCTTCTTGCTGCTATAAGATGGACCTTCATCTGCGTCATCATCATTACTTCCTCCGGGATATTCCGAACGTGGACCATCGTTACTGGTCATGTATTCAATTTCTTCTTTCACTACCGCGTAATCTATGTTTTTATTTTTCAAAATGCGTGTCACTAGGGCATCCTCATCTTTGAGCATAGCCAACAATAAATGTTCTGTCCCGATGATGGGCGAACTAAAGGTTTTGGCCTCCAAGTAAGTAATTTTCAACGCCTTTTCCGCTTGTTTAACCAAAGGAATATTAGACATGTTTACTGCATTTTTGGCCATGGGACGAACGCTATTTTCGATGTCGCGGCGAAGTTCATCTAAATGAACGCCCAATGAGGTAAGGATTTTTACACCCATACCTTCACCTTCCCGAATCATCCCCAACATGAGGTGTTCAGTCCCAATATAATCTTGCCCCAATCGAAGGGCCTCTTCCCGGCTGAAGGATATCACATCCTTGACTCGGGGGGAAAATCTTGCATCCATAAACGGATTGAATATGCAGTATAGTTAGTAACTAAACGTAAAAGAACAGAATTCGTTCACAACTAAGCCCAAATCTACAATCCTATTGTCTAAAACCTAGGGTGTTTCTTCGGTTTTTTCTTTAAAATGTTAGAAATGGGGGTGAACATCTTCATTTACGGTGCAAATTGCAAAACCTGTGCAAGAATTCAAAATCAGCCAATCTGTCATTGTTGAAAATTTTTCCGACAAATTATGGCACTTGTCATACATTACCGTATGAAAAATGGCATAGAAATGACTATTTTCGCACACCCTTGAAGTTTTGGGTGATAAACGTACCTCAAACGACTGGAAAATTAAGTACACATGGCAGACGAGGAAATTACAGGCCAAGGCCTTCCCACCGAAAGAATTATTCCTATAAACATTGAAGAGGAAATGAAATCCGCCTACATCGATTATTCGATGTCGGTGATTGTTTCCCGTGCATTACCTGATGTGCGTGATGGTTTAAAGCCTGTACACCGAAGGGTGCTCTACGGCATGATGGACCTGGGCGTATATTCCAACAGACCCTACAAAAAATCCGCAAGGATTGTCGGGGAAGTATTGGGTAAGTATCACCCTCATGGCGATAGCTCTGTTTACGACGCCATGGTACGTATGGCCCAAAACTGGTCTTTACGGTATCCTTTGGTAGACGGTCAAGGTAACTACGGCTCTATCGAAGGTGATAGCCCGGCCGCCATGCGTTATACAGAAGCCAGGCTAAAGAAAATCGCTGAAGAATTACTGGAAGATATCGATAAAAATACCATCGATTTCAGATTGAACTTTGACGATTCATTGGAAGAACCTACCGTACTTCCGGCCAAAATCCCAAATCTTCTGGTCAATGGTGCTTCCGGTATCGCAGTAGGTATGGCCACCAACATGGCTCCGCACAACCTCACTGAAGTGATCGACGGAATCGTTGCCTACATTGATAACCGTGACATCGATGTGGCCGGATTAATGCAATACATCAAAGCCCCGGATTTCCCCACAGGTGGAATCATTTACGGCTATGATGGGGTTAAATCAGCGTTTGAAACCGGACGTGGACGCATCGTCCTCCGTGCAAAAACCAATGTGGAAATCCTTGATAATGGCCGCGAACAAATTGTAGTCACAGAGGTGCCCTACATGGTGAACCCAGCAGAAATTCAGGTCAAAGCAGCGGAACTGGTCAACGATAAAAAACTAGAAGGCATCTCCGATATCCGGATTGAAAGTGACCGGGATGGCATGCGCTTGGTTTTTGAATTGAAAAGAGATGCGGTAACCAATGTGGTATTAAACCAATTATATAAGTACACTTCTCTACAAACCAGTTTTTCAGTCAATAACATTGCACTTGTCAATGGCCGTCCAAGACTGTTGAACCTGAAAGATCTGGTATCTGAATACGTAAAACACCGCCACGAAGTGGTGGTTCGACGGACCCAATACGAGTTGGAACAGGCGGAGAAACGTGCACATATTCTTGAAGGCTTTATTATCGCCCTAGACCATCTGGATGCCGTTATCGCACTTATCCGAAATTCAGCCAATGTAGATGTGGCTAAAGATGGTTTGATGTCCGAATTCAAGCTATCAGAAATTCAAGCTAAAGCCATTCTCGAACTACGTTTACAGCGCCTTACCGGCATGGAACGTGATAAAATTCGAGAAGAGTACGACGAACTCATGAAACGAATTTCATGGTTGAAAGAAGTACTGGCTAACGAATCCATGCGAATGGATATCATCAAGGGCGAATTGCAGGAGGTTAGACAAAAGTATGGGGATGAAAGACGCACAGAAATTGTCTACAGCGGTGCAGATTTCAGAATTGAAGACATTATTGCAGACGATTCAGTGGTGGTTACCATTTCCCACATGGGCTACATCAAACGCACCCAACTCAACGAATACCGTGCGCAGAGCAGGGGAGGAGTAGGAGCAAGAGGTTCGGCCACCCGCGATGCAGATTTTCTAGAGCATTTGTTTATTGCCAACATGCATGCCTATATGCTGTTCTTTACAGAAATGGGTAAATGTTACTGGCTCAGGGTGTTTGAAATTCCTGAAGGCCAGAAAAGCAGTAAAGGCCGCCCCATTCAGAATCTAGTACAAATTGAACCGGGGGATAAGGTAAAAGCCTATATCGCCATCAATGGATTAGACAATCCCGAGTACACCGCCAATAATTTTATTATCATGTGTACACGGCGCGGAACCATTAAAAAAACGACGCTACAAGCGTACTCAAGGGTTCGTGCCTCTGGTATCAATGCCATTAATGTAAGAGAGGGCGATGAGCTTATCGCTGCCAAATTGACCAACGGAAGTCATGACATTATGTTGGCGCTCCACTCAGGCCGAGCCATTCGTTTCCCTGAAGCGACCGTTCGTCCAATGGGACGCACCGCTACAGGTGTTCGAGGCATCAAAGTGGCCAATGAACAAGATGAAGTAGTGGGTATGATTACCATGGACATGACCAATCCCATGGAAGTATTGGTAGTGAGTGAAAATGGGTATGGAAAACGCTCTTCGATTGATGATTATCGGATCACCAACCGTGGCGGTAAAGGCGTGAAAACCATTAATATTACCGAAAAAACAGGCAAGCTCATTGCCATCCAAGCGGTAGAAGATGGGGATCATTTGATGATCATTACCCGAAAAGGAACCCTTATTCGTATGGCCGTTTCTGAAATGAGGGTCATGGGACGTGCGACCCAAGGAGTTCGATTGATTTCTACCCGTGGGGGAGATGAAATCGCAGCTGTCGCCAGGGTGTCTAAAGAAGCGGTGGAAACAGAGGAAATTGAACTCGAAAACCCTGCTGAATTAGGTGAATTGGGCGACCAAACCGAAGGTACAGAAAACATGGAGGCGCCTACCACTGAGGAATAAATAACATTTTCCAATTGATTAACGTATAGCAGAAAAAAAACGCATGATGAAACATTCGATAACAACCGGCTTATGCAGCCTCGTTTTGTTAGGAAATACCATTCAGGCACAAACCTCTAACCACTTGAATACCTTTGACATGGTGGAGCAATACCGCCGTGAAATACGCATGGGCAATGAGGAAGTCGCCATCAATGCTTTATTAAAAGCCCGCGGCTTTGCAGATGAAGCGGCCGTTCACCCAAGCACAAGTGGCATGTCTAAATCATGGAAATACCGTGGTGATGTGTACTTTCTCATTCATAAGGAAAAAAGCCCAAGGTTAGTTCTCGACCGCAAAGGTGCAGATGATTCAGCCGCTGCGAGTTTCGTCCGTGCCCTCACCGTAGAAAAGAAAAGCAATGGTAAAGCCAAAGTTGAAAGTCCGGAAGAAATAGCCAGCAAACTTCAAGAACTCATTAACGCGAGAGGGAATGCCTCTAATGAAGCGTATGAGCATAAAAAGTTTGGCGTGGCTTACCAAGGATTCAATGCATGCAGACAATGGATGAGGGCCTTAGCTTCTCCAGATTTATTTGACCAAAAAACCGTAGACCAACTGAACAAAGCCGTAGGAAGCTACACCTATATGATGGGATTGGCAGCGTTGCAAGATAAAGCGCGCCCGGATCGCATCACGGTGGCCATGACACATTTGGAAGAAGCCGAAAAAATGGGATTCGACGGCGTCGATGTATATGGACTCATGATTCAAACCCAACTGGAGGAGAAGAACTACGAAGCCGCTAAAACCACTTTGGCACGTGCCCAAAAGAAGTATGCAGATAGCCTCAGCGTGTTTTTCTTCGATGTACGTATCGCCCTTGAAACCAACGATATTCCACGTGCGGAAGGCCTGTTAAAAGAAGGTAAAGTGAAATTTCCTTCTGCCAAATTGGATTTCATGATTCAGGAGGTGAACATTTACATCGAACGGAATGATTTCCCGAAAGCCCTTCAAGTAATGAATGAAGCCATTGCCGAAGCTAACGAAACAGGCCTTAAGGTTCAGTTGCACGTAACCTCTGGCCAGATTTGCGAACAATTGATGGAGAAGAGTAGTGGAGAGCAGGCTGCAGATTACGAAAGACAGGCCATGGACCATTATAGAAAGGCCCTTGAATTGGAGCCCAATACGTCCACAGCCATTGCAGGACTTGGAAATGCACATATTCGTAAGGCCAATAAGTTGGTAGAACAAGCCAATCAATTGCCTTTGAGCAAAGCCAAGGAATATGATGCATTGAAAAAGCAATATATGGAAGAATTTAAGCTTGCGGCTGAGTTGCTTGAAAAATCCTACGCGATTAAAAAGACAAAGGCTGTGCAAAGCAATTTGATTTCCATCTACGAGCGGTTAGAAAATTTTGACCGTGTGGAGGAATTGAAAAAGGATAAAATCTAATATTGGTAAAGAAGAGAAAGGGAGGCTTTGGTCTCCCTTTTTTTTTTGCCTTCAATTTGAAAGTGCGTGTGGGAATTCTTTAAAGTATTCTATTTAACATAATATAAATTATTGGTTAAAGGTGATTAATTCGCACTCAAAGATTCTTTTACCGGCTTACGTAGTTAAAAAATGAATTCATTGGCAAACAAAAAAGCCCAGATTTCTCCGGGCTTTATCAAAATTGAAAATTCCATTATTGTGTCTTACGCACCATGGAAGTATTTTTTCTAGTTGGCGCTT
The DNA here is from genome assembly GCA_964599915.1 of uncultured Candidatus Competibacteraceae bacterium. GTDB lineage: Bacteria > Bacteroidota > Bacteroidia > CAIKAF01 > CAIKAF01 > CAZRHR01. Next base: position 54,681 of record CAZRHR010000003.1, read on the forward strand.
TGGTTACGGCTTTGGCAGGTTTACTATCGGCGGTTGCCTTTGGTGCTTTGGCCTTGGTAACTTCTGGTACAGCCACGCCATCTTTATCTACATCACCAGATTTGGCTACTTCCAATTGTGACGCATCAGTTAATCCATTTTTCACCAATTGATTGAACCATTTGAGAAGTTTACGGATATCTGCATCATGCACACGGTCTTCGTCATGTTCTGGTAAGACTTGTTTGAAAAAAGCACGTACATCGGCTGAACTGGCGTCTTTGGCACTGGGCAGGCTATTATCCTTAGAAAACGCCAATAATTTAATTAACACTTCCCTCAATGGCACATCGCCCTCTTGGGTAAACATACTGATATCTTGTAGTGTGCTAACCTGGTGGGATTGATACACGGGCATTTTCTTTCCGGTCTCAAGATTTTCGGCGACCAAACCAAATTTGGCACGTCCTACAATTTTAAACAGGGAACCCTGACCGGAAATAGCGATAAGTTTTTCAAACTCCATATGATTCATTTTCTTCTTAAACGGGGATAAAAATACACAAAAAACTAAGTCAAGGGCCCACCTGCAATTGTCGACCGTTGGAAATTCTCAAATGTCCACCACAAAGGGTTTCCACATAAGCCGCTTGGCCATTGCTGTCGGAGATAACCGGATCTAAACTACCTGGGTGTGAAGATTTAATAATATACACCCTGTGACTGCTGGTGGGAACGACCCCTGCACTCCAGTTCCCGGCGTGATGCCAATTGGCTGTTCCAGCGCCTCCTGTCCAAACATTGAGGGTGCTTTGGTAATGATTTAAAGCCAATTGTGCCGCATTTTGAATGGCTGAAAACTGGTCTCCCACTACAAAAGCCATGCTTACAATGGCGCATTGGCCGGGGGCTAAACTATCCACCACGGTTCCCAAATATTGCGCGGGATCTCCTACGGTAGATAAAGCTCTGCCAATACCGCCTGTCATGGCCGTCCATTTTTCAGACTGCGAGAATCCATTGGTTACCGTAATACTTCCCCCTGTTCCGCCTACATCGAATGCATAATAATGGGGTGTGGTTCCATTTAAAAGAACCATACCACTACCCCGCCCTCCTAACTGGCTAATTTGCCAACCCAAACGGCGGGTGGCATCCCATCCTGCTTGGTTGGGTGTGGTAAAAAATAAGGTATCGGCTACATCTTGGTCGCAATAATAACCGACAAAAACATTCTTCAGGCCAGTTACCGTTGTATTTCTTAAAATATGGTCCATGAAAATGATGCCCGCTTTGGGCCCGGACGAATCTCCATAGGCCATGCGGGTTACTTCTACCCCAATGGCATTGACACCCGCACCACTATCATTGAATCTGGAGGTAATTCTTAGGTCACCAAAATGCGTTCTTTGGTCTTTAACCATAGGCTGAACACTCACAAAATGGTTGTCCGTAACTAATGGGCAGCATCCGGCTAAAGGATCTGAAAGTGTCGCGTTAGACACCCTGTTGTTATGGCCAATCATTAGGCTGAAGGGCGCGTAAAACTGCTCCAACAAATAGTTGGGGCCATTCGACTTTCTCCAACCTATGCCTGTTTGGGTGGCCGCATCCGTATAACCCAATCGACCGTTGTTCCCAAGGGTCAAATGGTTTTGGTTGCTGGTCCAATTATAATGATCTGGCTGCAAAAACAGGAAAAAATCTGTGTGGCCTGCCCGGCTGGTATCTTGATACGTCACCCTAAACCTTACCAAATGATTGGTAGGACAAGTATTTTTCACCACAAAGCGAAAGGGTTGGTTGGAATGGGAAAACGATTGCATACTACCCACCACCCCAATTTGTAGGGTGCTGTCTAGCAGTTGCACATGTGCGGAGTTATGGGTAAGGGCGGCAGATAAAATGGAGGTAGAAGGGCGAAGAGCATTTAATGAAAAACCTCTAATTTCTACGGTATCACCAACTAGAAAAATGCCATCAGCATCTTGATCCAGGAAGGTTCTGTTTCTAAAATGCATCCAAGCGCCCGTGGAATCCATCACTGCATTTTTCAAATCTAGTCGGCCGTAACCCATCCGACCAGCAAAGGAGGTGTTTCCGGTTAAATTATCTATCTGAACGGAAGTGGCTTTGAGTCTTGCCCCCACTTGAAAAGGGGTCATCCAAGGGAACCGAGAAAGAACAATGCCGGCCGCTCCGGAGACCACAGAAGAGGCTTCGCTGGAACCACTACCGGTGCCATAACTTGTTCCAAACGTCCGATAGATCCCTTCGCCTGGCGCGGCAAGTTCAATTAATTCATAGAAAGAACTACCGCTCCATTTCAGGTCATTCACATTGGTGGCGGTAACGCCTAAAACTTCTTCAAAAGCTGCCGGATAAATAGGCACCGTGTTATTTGAATTTCCAGCCGCCGCAATCACTAATTTTCCCTGATCCATCACGGCCCAGCGCATCACGTCTCTGCCCAATTGTGTGGCATACGTGCCACCCCAAGAACAATTGATTACATCGGCTCCAGCCCTTACTGCATAGGCGACTGCTTGATACCCCCTCACCCATCCTTGGCCAGTACGCACCATTTTCACCGGTAAATATTTACAATTCCAACCAATACCAGCCACGCCCAAAGCATTGTTGGTAGTTGCGGCAGCTATGCCACACATGGCTGTTCCGTGCACGGAAGCCGTAGAACCATCACTTGGATTATACGATGGATTATTGTCTCCATCACCCACGTCCCAACCTCTGAAATTATCGATATATCCATCGGCATCATTATCAATACCATCTATTGGGTCTGCATAATTGTATTTGATGTTTCCCAATAAATCAGGGTGGGAAAAATTGGTACCTCCATCTACAACAGCAATAACTACATTGGTATCACCTGTGGTCAGGTTGTACGCATCGTAAGCCCTGATTCGAGAAAAGTAATACTGGCTTCCATGATTGGCATCATTAGGCGTAAGCAAAGGTTGTACGATAGGAAGAGGTTCCGCCCATTCAAACTTTCCCGTTCCAAGTACCAAAGAAACAAGTCTGGGCATGGGAGTTTGAGATTGGACAGGAATCTCATAAATTAAACTAAGGTCTGTAGAAGGAAGCCCATAGACATTGAATGGTTGAACCGGCGCGGATTCATTGGGGAAAGCTTTTTGTGGCATGCCTAAACCTAAAGCTTTGGCATGATTAACCCAATAATTATTTAAATCACTAAATAAAAAACGATAATTCGGCTGTAGCTTCACAACTAAAATAGTTGGCTCGTAATCGACGCCTGCTTGTCCATAGGCCATTGGAAACCACCTTACATCTGCGTTATCTGCGACTTGTCCAAAAACCAAACCCTTTAAAACAAGGGCCAAGGCAAGGCTACACCAGTTTTTTCTCATCATTAAATTTCTTCACTAGGGTTCTAAACGGGTTAAAATTACAAAATTTAAATGAGGCAAGAAAAATGGTTTTTCATTGAATTGAACTCGCGTGAAAAAGGATTCCTATTAAGTTGCAGACCTCATAAAAAAGTTTGAAATTTGTTTCAACCTTTATGAGACAACTTACCCCATTTTTGTTTTTTATTTCGGGTTTTCTTTTCACCCTAAATGCCCAACCTTGTATTCGTGTTGAATCCATGTTGGTCGATGCCTGTGGTAATCCGGAAGGAGAAAATGAAATGGTTCGATTCCGAACTGGAAATACACCATTAAACACTTCAGATTTAACAGTTACATGGCCTACCAATGGTTGGTTAGGTGTGTGTCAGAACGCCCAAACCGCAGCTTCTGTAGCGCAAATCAATGCCGGAATTACCCAATGTGGTTTTGTCTTGGAACCGCCCGGTGGAATCATTCCTCCACAAGCCCAAGTGGTTTTGGTCACTTCGACCAACTTTAATCCCACATTTAATCCATTTACGGCACTTTCTGACACCATTTACATGATTTTTCAATGTGCAGGTAACTTTCAAGGTCATCTAGCCAATGCTACTTCTTCGGGGGTTAGAACCGTTACTTTGTCTTTTTCTTCACCTGCAGGTTGCAGTCAATCGGTAACTTACGATTGTGGTTTGCTCACCGATATTTTCGGGAATACAGGAATTACAGGAAATACACCTTCTGACCGGGATGGTGCAGCAGTGGTCTATGCACCCAATGGTGCGGTCTCCTACCCCAATCTGGGGTGTCAGGCGCCCATTGTTCCTGGATTTGTAGATGCAGGAACAGCCCAAGCCGGATGTGCGGGAGATACCCTTTGGCTCACGGGAAATGCGTCTTCCGTTTTTCAAACTTTTCAATGGACAGGCGGCAATGGTACCTTCACGCAGCCGACCCAATTGACCACGGGTTACGTTATTAGTCCACTTGATTTTCCGCTGGTTTCTTTAACCCTAACAGGTACAAGATGTAATGGTACATTAGCGGATGGTATCAGCTTGAATATTAATCCTACTCCATCTGTGCAAATTCAGCCAAGCGGGTTAATTGGCATTTGCAATGGAAGTCCCATTACCCTCAATGCAACCGCTACTGGCCCCGTTTCTTGGTCCAATGGAACCACCGGAAATTCAGCCACTTTCACCGCTGCCGGTTGGGTGTTGGCAAGCACCACCAACAGCTGTGGAACGGATTTGGATTCGGTTCAATTGGTGGATGGGCTTCCTCCTAATGTTCAGATTAACAATACCACGCCGGCTCCCTATTGTCCGGGAGACCAAGTGGTGTTAACCGCCAGTTCTGCTTCTCAGGTGAGTTGGGGTTGGAGCACCGGTGCCAATGGCGCTTCTATTCAGGTTTCTGCTTCAGGAACCTACACAGCCACTGCCACCAATGCATGTGGAAGCAGTTCGTCTTCTTTGACCCTCAACTTTACACCGGCACCTCAACTCAACATTTTAACCCCACCCAATCCTATTCTTTGCACCGGACAAACGCTTCTTTTAGAGGCCCAAGGAAATGGAACCATTCAGTGGAATGGCCAAACCCAAAATCCATTTCCCGTGAATGTAGGAGGCGTGTACACGGTTATGGTTACCAATCCCTGTGGCGTCGTGTCCCAACAATTGGTGGTGACTGAGAATCCCGTTCCTAGCATAAGCTATCCTGGCAATCTTCCTATTGGCATTTGCCAAGGCCAATCGCTCAATCTTACGGTGAACAGCAACGTTCCCGTCTCATGGAATACCGGCGCTAGCGGCTCCTCTATTTTGGTTCTCCAAGCCGGAACCTATCAGGCCATTGCGCAAAATACCTGCGGAGCAGATACGCTTGTATTGAATGTACAAAGTTCAAATCTTCAGGTAGGCTTATCTGCCACGCCATTGATTGGTGTTTCGCCCGTAGAAGTCCAATTTACACCGACTTGGGCAGGGGCGGATACCGTGCGCTGGGATGTCCCTGCACTTTTACCCGCCAATGGAGGCATTTCGACGGTGCTTTACGATACCATGGCCACCCTCATGTACACACTTACCGGAGTTGACACCTTTGGTTGTGCGGCGTACGCCAGTATTTCAATTCAAATTGCTCCAGATAGAAACTACGGCTTTTTTGTCCCAAACACTTTTACGCCCAATGGAGATGGAATTAATGATGTGTTCAAAGCGCATGGATTTGGTATTACCACCCTCAAAGGCATCATTGTGAATCGTTGGGGACAAATTATTTATGAAATGGGCGACTTAGCCCACGCGTGGGACGGACGGGTATCACCGGACGAATTTGCCCCACTTGGTGTGTACACCTACCGGTTTGAAATACAGAACAAAGCTTTTGAAACCTTCACTTTTACAGGAAAAGTGAACCTAGTGAGATAATTCGTCCCAATTCCATGCGCCATTAGGCCAAAGACCGGGTTTCACCCCATTTTTTCTGTAAAATATCACCTGTTGGTCATACCAAAGTGGAATGACTGGCATGTCCATGTACAAGCTCTTTTCCATAGATGCCATGGTTTTTTCATCCGGATTTCGTGAAAACGCCTCAAAGGCTTTGTTGAAATTCGGCTGATTCCATTGGGTATAATTGGGTCCGTTGGGCGTTTCCAAAGGCCCATAAAATAATTGGTAATAGTTTCGCGGGTCGGGATAATCTGCAATCCAAGAAGCTCTGAAACAGGTGTATCGGCCATTGGCAATGCCAGATTTCAAGGTGGCCCGATCCACCACTTCGGTTTTACATGCGAGGCCAAAATTTCTCCATTGCCCCACAATGGCTGTGGCTATATCAGTATAAGCAGGGTCAGTGTAAAGGGTTAATAAAGGTACGTCTTCTGGCTTTGTAAAACCACAAGATTGAAGAAGTGGCAGCACGGAATCCGGATAAAAATCATACGTAAATTCCGAAGAAAAAGGTCTTAAAACCTCAGGAATCATGCCATGCGTGGCTATTGTGCCCACATTGGCGCGTAATTCGCGAATTAGGGCTTGCCGGTCCAAGGCGAAGGCATAAGCCCGGCGTAAGGCTGGATATTTGGCGAGTGGATGATCCGTCGCTTTTACCCGAAACCCTAAGTATTCCGTATTGTAAAATGGAAATTTTTGGAAAATGAAATCTTCAGCATATTCATGCCTAAGTTGGCCCGTGCCATCAAGAAGCCGATCTCTATAAGCGGGCTGAATACCTAATAAAACCTCAAGGCGCCCCGCAAGAAATTCCAAAAAAGCCGTTTGTGCATCTTTTAAAAAATAAACCGCCACTCGGTCACAAGCCACTTTACCTTGCCAGTAAGAGGAAAAACCAGCTAAAATTAAACGCTGCTCAGGCACCCATTTCAGCAAAGAAAATGGGCCTGTACCCAATGGGTGGCTTACAATGGTGGCAGAATTTTCCAGGATTTGACGTTGGGATAAAATGCCCGTAAGGGGCGTAGCCAACCTCAGGTAAAACATGGCATCCGGTTCGTTCAATTCAAAAATGAGGGTCGAATCTGTTTCCACCTTCATTTCCGACACAGGGTGTAAAATCCATGCTGCCCGTGGTTTGGTTTTCAGGCGTTGAAAACTAGCCAAAACATCTTTAGAAGACAGCGTATCTGAAAATCCTGAGGCGTTTGGGTGAAAAAGGACCCCTGAACGAAGGGTGAAATGCCAGCGCATTTTTCTTTCGTCAGAGGACCAAGACAAAGCCAAACCAGGAGTGCCATCCGGCTTCACCAAGGTTTCCAAAAGCATAGATGTTGCCCGCAAATGCGCCAAATGGAGGGCATCTGTTGGGTCAAGCGATTGAATTCCTTGAGGCTCATTGTACCGGAAAATCTTTGTGGCATTAACCGTTGGACTAGGCGAAACATGGCAGCCGATGGCCACGCAGGTTAAACCTAGAGTTAAACTTAGCCTTTGGAGGATTTTCATGGGGTAAAAATCTTAATTTTGAGCTTCACATGCTGCATTTTACTCCTGAATATTTCCAAAATCAGCTGGCCACCCCCAACCCAGCCAGGGTTCAGGTGAGGCAGGAAATGATGTACACGGGCCGGAATGGCATGATACAGAAGGAGCCAGAAACATGGAAAGAAAGCGCGGTGCTTATGATTTTGTGGGAAAAGAATGCAGAATGGCATACATTATTGATGCAAAGAAACCTTTATGAGGGTGCGCATTCGGGCCAAATTTCTTTTCCGGGCGGTCGCAAAGAAAAAGAAGATTTCACCCTATGGGACACCGCCCTCCGCGAAACCACGGAAGAAACCGGAATTTCCGCCTCATCCTTGACTTTCCTCGGTGCCTTATCGCCCCTTCATATTCCCGTAAGTGGTTTTTATGTGCATCCCTTTGTGGCTTTTCATCAAGGTCCACCTTCCCTGAACCCCGATCCACGAGAAGTACATCATGTTTTAGAAGTCCCCTTGACCTCACTTTGGCATCCCTCTGTAAAAACAAAGCAAAATTTAAAAGTCAGGACATTAGAGTTAACCGACGTTCCCGGATATGGCTGGAAGGATTATTTCATTTGGGGGGCCACAGCCATTATGCTGAGGGAAGCGGAATTTTTGTTTGTTCAACGCTGAAGCGCAAGGTTTTTCACCCACATGAGCAGGGCTATGGCCACCACGACCAATACAATGACCAGAAGACTTCCTTTATAATGGGTTGTATGCATTTTTCGGTCCCGGATGTAGCTCCAGAACATGGCGATTAAAAAAACAGCAGCAAACGCGAGTGCAAAATAAAGGTGTCCTTTCCCAAATGGCATGTGCAAAAATACCGATAAGTTCTGTAAAATGTTGGCTAATCACCTAGGAAATGGATGAAACGATGTTTCTGATGTTAGATTATTTCTTTAGTTTTGACACATCCAAATAAAGGAATAACATGAAAGACTTTTGGGTTTCATTGAATAAAGGGTTGATTCCCGGCGTATTTGCCCTAGCGAGTTTGTTTCTCATCATTGCAGGCATTTCGGGTGTAGGTATTCAGTCCATTAAATTTTTACTTGGTAGTGGCTTTACCTTCATTTTTTCTGTAGTTTGGTTATTGCTCGTTTTCAATTTAATACGTTCAAAGAAAGCCACCTATATTGCAGCAGGAATTACTTTGGTTAGTGCCGTGCTTGTATTCAGTATTTACCGCAGTATTGCAGAAAGGTTTGAGTTTATTGCCCAAGAGACCAAAGTAGTCAATACGGTAGTCCAGCGGATGAAAAAGATTCGCGAAGCTCAGGTGCTTTTCAGAGAAGTGAAGGGAGTCTACGCAGCTGATTTTTCTTCCCTCATTGCATTTATCCAAGAAGGTGAATATCCCATCATCCGCAAAACCGGAAATGCCGACGACTCAGTGGCCGTAGCGCGTGGATTGGTTAAAATTGACACCACTTGGGTGGCTGTTTTGGGTAACAAATTTATGGTAGATTTCCCACTAGATTCTTTACCTTTTGTGCCTTATGCCGCATCTGGAACCCAATTTAATATGGCCGCCGACCAATTGGATGTAGACGGAACTTTACTTCCTGTTTTCGAAGCTACAGCGCCGTATGCCGCCTTCTTAGGAAAACTCTACAAAGAAAACGGTTATGTTGCTCCGCCTGAGGATTCCCTTATTCGTGTAGGCTCCTTGACCGAGCCCACGACCAACGGAAACTGGAAAGAATAATCCTTCCGACCGAGTGACCAGAATTATTGCCGGTTTTCTCAAGGGCCGTCAAATACATATTCCTAGCAACTTACCGGTTAGGCCGACAACGGACAGGGCCCGTGAGGCATTGTTCAGTAGCCTTGAAGCCATGATGGATCTTTCGGGAAAAAGGGTACTTGACCTTTGTGCCGGAACTGGAACCCTTGGATTTGAAGCCTTATCCCGAGATGCAGGGCATGTCGTTTTTGTAGACCAGCACCCTTCGGTGGTCAAACATTTACATTTACACGCCCAACAATGGAAGGTAGAAAACCGCGTGACCATGGTCAGAAAAGCGGCCATTCCTTTTGCAACCTACTTCCAAGATCAACCTTTCGACCTTATTTTGGCAGATCCACCTTACGATATAGAAGGATTAGACCTGTGGCCGGATGCATTCCTTTCCAACCACCTTTTGGCTCCTGAAGGCATACTGGTGATTGAACACGCCAAAAAATGGAGCGATATATTTGAAAATCAACCTTATTGTTTCAAACAAAAGGCGTTTGGCACCGTACATTTTTCATATTTCCAGAGGTGAAATTCAAGGTCCGGAGGAAAAAGTCTTACCTTTAAACCATGAGAATCGCGGTATATCCAGGAACATTTGACCCGGTGACCAAAGGCCATGAAGCCTTGGTGATTAGGGCCATTCCACTTTTTGACCAAATTATCGTTGCGATTGGGCACAACGCCAAAAAGCAAACAGCTTTTTCACTTGAGCAAAGAATCGATTGGCTCAAGGAAGTCTTCGCCCCCTACCCTACCATTCAAGTTGCTTATTTTTCAGGTCTTACCATTCAATTTTGCGAGGAAAAGCAAGCCAAATTTATTTTAAGAGGACTACGTTCCAGTACAGATTTTGAATATGAAAGGAATATTTCCCAAGCCAATGCGGCACTTAACAAGGACATTGAAACCATTTTTATGGTCAGTGACCCCGGATTATCGGCCATAAATTCCTCCATTGTACGAGATATTTATCGTCATGGAGGCGACACCCGTCCATTCCTTCCTCAGGCTGTTTCTCTTCCAAGGCTGTAAAATTTATTGACTTTTTCCACGTTTTCACCATGATGAAACTAAGATTTGCCCTTATTGCCTATGTTTTTTGGATGACAGGAACCCTGATGGCGCAACCTGTGATCATACGTGGAGAAGCTCCTGTGTTCAAACAACAGCTTATCGAATTTCTTGCGATAACCGATTGGGTCACCCTAAAAACCTATCATATCGGAGAAACCAGGATTTCAGAAGAAGGAACCTTTGCCTGTACACTTCAGGTTTCCCCGGATACCCTTCCTGCCCTTTATTTTTCTTTGGCAGGCGCCACCACACAGTTTCAGCTGACGCCGGGAAGAACCTACACTTTGAAAATTCCCGCCACCGATCCTTCACAAGTGGGATTAACAGCAGAAAATGACACGTTAGACCGTTGGTTTCACCTGGCGAAATACGAATCCTTTTACAATGATTATGTATTGGCGAATGAAAAAGCTTTACGAACAGCTGATTTTAAAAAAGTCATCCAGCGATTTGTGACGGAAAGTGAGCAACGATTTGGGAAACATCCGGATGCCTATGTCCAAGCCACTGCAGCGTATAGAAGCGCCGCCACCCTTTTAGCCCTGGAAGTGGTTCCACGTGCACAACTCATCAAAACCTATGTACAGGGAAAGCCTGTGCTTTATGATCATCCGGATTATATGGATTTTTTCCTTCAACTCTACCCGCCCATGTTTCAGAATTGGGCCCAAGAAGTCAGAGATTCCAGCATTCGGACCATACTAATGCAAGGTGCCAACTACGATTCCTTGCTACAGGCAGTGTCAGCAAAAGCTGAAATCCCGGGCAGAGAGGTCGCAGAATTGGTGGTGGTCTCCGGCTGTTATGCTTTGTACAAGGAAAAGCTGCTGAAAGATGCCCAAGTTTCACAGTTTATGACCCAAGCTTTTGTCAAAGTGGTGCATCCCTCACTACGCAGAATTATCCGGCAGATTTTACAAAGAATTCATTTCTTACAAAGAGGTACGCCCTTTCCGGATTTGCGCGCGCTGCGGGCCGATGGCAGTCAGTTTGTTTTGTCAGAAACCCAAGGGAAAGCTGTTTACCTCATGTTTTTTGAAATGAGTAATCCATCCTCATTGGCAGAATTTCTCGCCTCCAAAGCTTTTGTAGAGCGGTACAAAGATGAACTTCAATTGGTAGGCATTTGCATGGATTGTAATTTCACCTTGTTGGACCAATTATCCCAGACCTATAAGATAAAGGCTGAGCTGGTGCTTTCTTCCCCTGATATCATGGACCAATTTGAAATGGTGAGAACCTTTACCGCTTTTCTAATTGATAAAGAAGGAAATGTAGCACAAGCGCCTGCTAAATCACCGGGAAATGGAGGCGATGGTCAGATTTACGACCTTTTGAGAAAAGTACAACGTAGGTAATCACATTTTGGTCAAAGTACCTTCCAACCCATTTAGCGTAACGATATCACCCGTTTTTAACCATTGCATGGCACCTGCGACCGAAACAATGGTAGGCAAACCATATTCACGCGCCACTACCGCTCCGTGCGAAAGTGGACTTCCAATTTCCGTAACCAATCCAGAGGCCACCGCATAAAAAGGAGTCCATCCAATATCGGTAAAAGGAGCCACCATAATTTCGCCCGGTTTCAGTAAATGGGCATCTTCTCGTCCATGGATTAGCCGAACCGGTCCGGTAATCACGCCCGGACACACCGGAATCCCAGAAAGTTGATTGGCATTTAATGCGATATGGGAAACGGACACTTTGGGAAAAGGTTTTCCTTTCAACACATCGTCAAAACGCAATTGATTGGCTTGTTCCATGCGCTTCCTTCTGGCCTGCGCCCGTTCCTTCCAAGACAAAGGAGCTGTCTTCTTCGCCATTTGCGACAACTCTGACATGCTGTAAAAAAACACATCAGATGGGTCGTTAAGGTAGCCATTGGCCATCAATTGTTGACCTAGAACCCAATATCCTTCCCTTATTTTATCTAAGATTTTTATCGATAAAGCTTTGGACTTTTCCCGGCGAATCACTGCTTTTCTTGCCACCGACACCAGCGGTCGAATTTTCCACGGAACACCACCACCCAGATTTTGATGCGTTTTTTCAGCCTTCGTTATTCCAACAATCAATTGTAGGGTTTCAATCAATTTTTCCGGCTGTCTTCCCCAAGGCATCGAAGCAAATTCTGCTTCTCGCACCCCTCTATGTCCATGAACTTTCAAAAAATGCTTAAACGCTTGCTGAAGAGGTGCCGGTGCAAATTTTTGGAGCTGGACCAATCCTTCTTCAGGGCTTCCCGCCAACAAAGCATTTTTTTGATCAGGATAGGTACGGATGAGGGCGGCCAAGGCTTCCAACTGTTTCAAGGGATCCGCACTTTCTACCTTTCCTATGTCTTGAAGCCATGCGCTGGCTTGCTGGTGATGCATTGGTTCTGGGGTCTTGCCTTTGCTTACTACACGAACCAAGGCTGCGTAATAAGAACCCGATTGACTAGACGTAGCAAAGTGGTACCGAAACGCAGTAGCTAAAACGGCCCGCGCCCGATCCAATTGACACCAAAGCTCATACGTATCCTGTGCCCATTCAGGTTGGTATCTGGATTCAAGATTTTTCAACCTTTTTATGGCTCCGCCAGCACTTTGGAGATAAGCTACTTGTTGTAAAAAATGGATGGCCCGTTTCCATGATTTTTCCTTTCCTTCCGGCGCAGGGGCTTCTACGGGTCTCCCCACAATAGACAGGTCGATGTTTTCTTTTTCATTCAGTGCTGTATGAAGAGTAAAATCATAGAGCGCCGTAAGATTAAAAAACAAGCGATAATAGAAAACCTGGAGGTATCGGCGTTCCTCATTTAAGGGAACAGGCACCCCGGATTTTTGGGCAAAATCCTTCAATCCCGCATCAATGGCTTCGCCAAACACTTCTGCCGTAATGGGAGAAACAGCCCCTGGCATCATTTCACCAATGTTTCCGAGCGTAAACCAATCTTCACGCTCACTTTTCTCTGTACAAAGGGTATCCCATTCGTTTAAGTGTGTAGAAGACATGGTAGTAATGGGTCTGGCCTGCAACCACCAAAGGGTTCCATGGGCATCAATGGCCCATTCAATGTCCATAGGGCCATTGAATTTCCTTTCCCATGCATGGGCTTGTGCAGCGAGATTTTTTGCCCAATCGGGATTAAAATCCTTGGGCCATTGGATGTCATGAATGGGTTCATAAGGCGACGCACCCCATTTAGAAAGGGTTACGTCAAAAGTCTCGGCCATGCCGGAGACCAACGCCTCTCCATCACCCTGAACCATACTCAGCAAGAGGCTATCCATGGATTGCTTCACCGGATCAGCGGTAAACAATACGCCTGCCCAAATGGGTTTAACCATTTCCTGAATCACCACATGCATGGTCATGGGTACTTCGCTTTGTTCCTGTCCCTGATAGGCGGCGACCAATTCCGAATGCAGGGAGGACCTTACTTCTTCAATGGCCGCAGCGACCTCTTTAGGTTGGGCGGGAACATGTAATTTGGAAAGAAATTGCCCGGCGAAAGAATGTTGCGCACCATCTTCTGCAGAAGCACTGGAACGAACGGCCACAAAAGGCGTTTGGATATGGACTTGAAGCAAGGATAAAAGTTGGTCTTCATCCAAATGATCTTGTGCGGTTACCACAAAGAACTTTGGAACTTTATACCCTTGTTCTGCTAATTTGTTTAACCAATAGGCTTTTCCCCCATGAGAAGGAGTATGGGACTGTTCTACCATGGAGTAAAAATCGGGAAAAACACAGATTTAAGGAAATAAAAAAAGGGGAACGCACTCCGCAGTAACGCTCCCCTACACACAACACAAAAACAAATTTTACCTGTGTGCCTTAGCTTTTACATTGACATTGAGGTTGGATGAGGCAGAACCTGTAGGCGGAACCGTCGCAGACCAAACCGCTGGAAAAGGTGGAATGCCGCTTAGTTTATAAGGCATGGTGCCCCCGGTAGCGCCACGGTTGCTACCAGTACTAGAGGTTCCGTTGGCGGATGAACCACCAGAAAGTAACCAATAACGGTCTTCTGTAACCAAACCTGTTTGGGCGAACATGGTGGTCATGTTTACGTTGGTTAAGTTGTTGTTGGCGGTTCCCCATTGGGTTAAACCTCCCATGTTGTATTGACTATTAATTGGAAAGGATGCATTGGTGGTAATATTTCCACGAATGAGGATGTTATCTACAACGGTACTATTGTAAAGTACTAAATCTCCAATAATGGTGTTGTTTGAAATAACTGCACTTGAGTTGGTAGGCATTACGATGGCCCTTTTTGTGGTAGCGGTAGAATGCGTAGTCGTGGTGGAAGGCGGAGAACCAGCCATGATCATGTTATTGGAGATAATCACGTTGGAATGAGGCCCTGTTTGCAATTCAATGGCTATGGGCTGAACCGTAGTGGTGGTAGTAACCAAGAAAAAGTTTTGGAGAATGGCCGTGTTATTAATGTTGGCGGAAATGCGGATAGCTGTAGAAGTTGAGGTTCCAGTGTTTTGCTGGAAAAAATTTCTAGACACAGAAACATTGTTGGCAGAAACGGTCAACAATGCCACAGGTGCTCCAATAAAGGTTAAGCCGGAAATAGTAGAACCAGCACCCGTTTAACTTACTGTCATCGCGTCGAACGTAGCAGGAAATGTTATGGCTTGGGTAGAGTCATTTTGTGTGAGAAAATAGCCCGGACCGACAACCGTTAAATTTTTACTTAGAGTAACCATTCCATAAGAGATGGGAGAACCTTCGATAAAAAGTGTATCTCCAACAGAAGCAGCGGTTACAGCCGAAGCAAAGGTGGTATAAGCAGCGGATAAACCAGCGCGGTTATTCACACGAATCTTTGCAGCTTGAACGCTAATAGATATTGCACATGCAAAAAGTAGAATACTAATTCTGTTCATCTTCGGGTTCGTTTAAAATCTAATATCGCAAATGTATTGAAACCTGAAATAAATCCAAATATATAATTTGTAAAATCATAAAGCCAAACACAAGCACTTGAAATTCAATGATTAAAAATTACAAAGACTTTCAACAAACACTCATTTTTTGGGTTAAAGTACGGATTGAATCTTTATAATTTTCTGAAATTATCTACTTAGATAGATGATATTGAAATGACCTATTTTCAACCTAAATTGGATGTACTCTACTCATAAAATGAACGTAACACTTCATAAAGGTTCTAAGAAATAAGTGTTAAAAAAGCCGGCTTCCTTAAAGAAACCGGCCTGTGCCGAAGGCCGGACTCGAACCGGCACGCATTGCTGCACACGCCCCTGAAACGTGCGTGTCTACCAATTTCACCACTTCGGCAAATTGGCTGTATTCAGCACCAAATGTAGAAAAACTCTATCTTAGATGAAAATTTTTCCACCCATGTACCAAGGTTTTTTTCTGAAAATCGGTTTCGTTTTGACCCTGCTTTCAGCTGGCTCGCACGTTCAAGCGCAAATTGAGTGGAAACCATTTCTTACAGATACCACCCACCTAGTCCGAAAGTTAGGCACCATCTACAGCCAAACTTCTATTCCACTGGCCGGCGGCATCATGGTAAAATCGGATACCGTACTCGCCGTGGTGGTACGAGGCAAAAACCGAGCCTATGGCGAAACCATTGGGGAAAACAACCTCGTTCATTTGGGCTCCAATACCATGGCTGTGACCGCCTACATAGCCGCTCGGTTGGTACATGACCAAAAAATACGTTGGAACACGTCCTTCTACGACCTTTATCCTAAAATGCAGGCCAAAGCACATCCCAGCTTTAAAGAGGCAACACTTACCCTAGGTGAACTTTTAAGTCACCGTGCTGGCATTGTTCCCTTCGCCTCCGCCGCCGAATTTGATATTGCCTCCAAAGTGAAAGGAAAAGGGAAAAAGCAAATGGAGAAATTTGCGGCACTGGTACTCAGTTATCCTAAACTTGATGCGCCCTATACCTTTTCCAACGCCGGGTATTCGCTTGCAACCCTCATGATGGAGAAATCCTCGGGAAAAAGCTGGAGTCAACTCCTAGACCAATACTTGAAAAAAGACCTTGGGTGCGATTTTTTCATCGGCTTACCTCAGGAAAAATCTAAATATGAAGCTTGGGGCCATTTCGCAAAAGCCAATGATACGGTCTTTCAGGAATTGCGTCCTGAAATGAAGTATAAACTTCCCAGCGTTTTAAATCCTGCGCTGAACGTATCTATGTCACCTCGCCATTATGCCATTTTTATGCAACACTTGCTGCGCGGCCTGTTGGGCAAAACAAACCTTCCGAAATCGCTTTTCGAAGCCCTGTGCCTTTCCAATGAAGGTTACGCCATGGGTTGGGCACATATGGAAGATGGAAACGGCAATGTGGTGATCATCCATGATGGCACCTCTGGCTTTCATTTTATGCGAACTACCATTTTACCCGAATACGACCTGGCTTTCTCTGTGCTCACCAACACCTTTGGCGGACGAACAGACCCAATTATCCAACAACTCAACGAAGAAATTCTAGAAAAACTGGCCCAATTTGAAGAGCTGCAAAAAATTGATTGGCAAAAGCCGTAATCACCAATTATTCAAAGGGAAAAGAAGACCAGTTTAACTGAATAAGAAGTGCTTGCTTGGCGGAGGGCGATAACTCCCCTACCCACTGCCGCATCAGACCTTGAGTAAAAGCAGGAGTTTTGGCATATTGCGGAAGCATGACCATCAAAAAATCAGTTGAAAAATAGGACATGGCGAGTTGCCCATAGGCTTTGACTACTTGAGGCGGTACATTTTCGCAAGGCGTAAGTCGTTTTATAACAAATTCTTTAAACCATTGGGGTTGAAATTCCATGACCCTGGTTCCATAAAAGAAAAAATATTCTTCTCTCCATTCCGATGCTAATAAGGTGGCTTCCCACCAAAGGTTCAATTGGCTCACATGTGTGGCATACTCCTTATGCAGCCATGCCCATACGTTGGGAGGTGGGGCAGGTTCAAGAAAAATGGCCCAATACATCAGAAATGCAGGGGACTTTCCGGTAGTCAAATGCCATTTTTCGGCCGCCTTTTCCGGCTTTTTCATCCAAAATGCCTCGTCATGGCGTAAAAAATCAATCATGGCAAGGTCTGGTTGTTCCATACAACCCAAAGGTGCCTTTTGATAAAACCAAGCTTTGGCCTCTTTTTCTTGGAAACGTGGGTCGCCCATTTGTTTCATCAGGGTGGCTTGGTAACTGTAAATCATTGGATTTTCAGGCGCAAGCAATAAGGCACGGTCCAAATAATCCAAGCTCTTGTAGAGATGATTCAGGGCAAAGTGGCACTGGGCCAAGGATAGAAAAACCTCAAGCTGGGCGAGGCTATCCGGTGGCGCCAGCTCTAACCAATACATGGCTTCTTCCCAAGCTTTGCCTTTCATTTTTAACCTTGAAAACCCTAACAATTGTTTGGCATCGGGTACATTACCTTTGGATTGTAAGTATGTGAAGGCTTTACTCGTTTGCTCCAGCATATGTTTTGTAAACGATACGGAATCAACACCGGGGAATTCAGGATTTCTGCCTAAATAAGTAAGGTACGGGCCTTCCTTTTTCCACCATGGGCCCATTTCCGTCCAAGCCAACATGAGGGTGATTTGCATGCCTACCAAATCCGGCCAAGGTCCAAAATCTTCCAAAAGACGGTTCATTTGATTAAAGCCGGCGGGTCGGTCACCCGACATAAAGGTCACCCATGCTTTGGCCATTTTCACTTGAACGCAAGCGGAATCCAAAATATCTGCTTGTTGGAGGAAAAGTAAGGCTTGGTCAGCTTGGTCAGATTCCAGCACTTGTAAAGATTGGGACGTCCAAGCCATGGCATCGGGATCACAATCCGGAATGGCTTTTAAACGCAGATTTTCTAATGAAACCAAGGTAGGTAACTGCGCTGTGGCTGAAGCACAGGTGAGCAAGAAAACACCCAAAATCAACTTTTTCATCGCAAGGGACTATCGGCTTCTTTGGCGAGGTGTGCGAAGACTTTTTTGTCTACAAATCCAGGGAAAAATTTATTTATCCAATAAGTCAGTTTTCCTTGGGTAGTCAGCACAGTAAGGGCTTTTCTTTTGTCAATGGCTTTAAAAACAGCCTCTGCCACTTCTTCCGGCTGCATCATCGCGGCTTCGTCTCGGGGCGATTCACCTTGCGCGGAACCATCGGCAGATAAAGCCGTTTGGCGAATGTTGGAGGCTGTAAATCCCGGGCAAACCAGCACCACACCCACACCAGTATGCAAATGTTCAATGCGTAACGCTTCAAAAAAACCATGCATGGCAAATTTAGAAGCGGAATATCCTGTTCGGGCGGGTAAACCTTTAAATCCGGCCACGGAAGAAATGCCGGCCACCACGCCTTTGGACTTCAATACATAAGGTAAAGCCGCATGGGTCATGTACACCGTGCCCCAAAAATTAGTGGCCATGACTTTTTCCAGCACTTCCGGTTGGGTGTCTTGGAACAGAGCCCGCATTGAAATTCCTGCATTGTTAATGAGTACGTCAATTTTTCCAAAAGATTGAAACCAAGATTGTACGGTTCGTTCACAATCTTCTTTCATGGCGACGTCTCCCACAACCATTTTTACAGGAACACCCATCGGCTGAATGAGCACTTCCAGTTCCCTAAGTTTTTCTTGGTTTCTGGCCATACCGCCGATGGCATATCCCTTACGGGCAAAATGCAAAGCCAAGGCCCAACCAATCCCGGAACTCACTCCGGTAATACATACAACTTTTCTTTCCACGGGTTGAATTTCGGAAAATCTCTTTGGCATATCAACTGAACCTGTAATTTTATTGCGTGAAACTGATAGAGGTAATCCATAAGCGGCAAGTCAACGATTTTCATCGGGTCCCCTTTTATATTTATAAAAACGACCCTGCTTGGATTCCGCACTTGCGCCAAGATGTGGAGAAAGTCTTTGATAAAAAGAAAAATAAAGCCTTTCGGCATGGAGAAGCCATTCGTTGGGTGGTGTATAATGACGAAGGCGTAGCCGTAGGCAGGGTGGCCGCATTTATCAATAAAAAGACAGCCTTTACCTTTAAACAGCCCACGGGAGGTATGGGATTTTTTGAATGCATTGAGGATGAGAAAGTAGCCCGTTTATTGTTGGACACTTGCAAAGATTGGTTGATGTCTAAGGGCATGCAAGCCATGGACGGACCCATAAATTTTGGAGAAAAAAATGAGTATTGGGGCCTTTTGGTGGAAGGATATGAACATGCCCCAGCCTATCAGATAAATTACAACCCGCCCTACTATCGCGCCTTTTTTGAAAATTATGGTTTCAAGACGTATTACGAACAATATGTCTTTTGGCGTGATTTGCGGCAACCCGCTGAAGAAATTTTTCGAAGAAAATCTGAGCAACTGCATCAGGACCCTAAGTTTTCTATCCGAAATATTCGAGGTAAATCTGATGCATCATTAGCAGAAGATTTTTTGGCGGTTTACAACCAAGCTTGGGGCGTGCATGAAGGCTTTAAGCAGATGAATAAGGCCACAGCTTTATCCATAATGAAAGCCATCAAACCTGTAAAAGATCCGGACATCACCCTTTTTGCATATTATGGAGAAACGCCTGTAGGTTTTTACATTAACCTACCTGAGTTAAATCAAATGTTCAAATATGTCAATGGGAATTTAAACTTTTGGGGCAAACTCAAATTTTTATGGTATCAAAAAACCAAAGGTTCAAGCACCATGTATGGTATTGTGTTTGGCGTGGTTCCGGAGTTTCAGGGAAAAGGGGTTGAAGCAGCTATGATTGTTCATGCCGAGAAGTATATTGTACCTAAAGGTCAGTATAAAGACACCATTTTGACTTGGATTGGAGATTTCAACATAAAAATGTTGAAGGTCTGTGAGAACCTCAACGTGATTCGCCAAAGAACCCTGATTACCTATCGTTGTTTATTTGACCCCAACCTTCCTTTTGAACGTGCGCCTTATATAGGCGGAAGAAAAAAGAAGGAAAATGACTGAGATTAAACGGATTTGTTGGGTGGTTCCCTACACCCGAGGGCAGGCACCCAGTCAGCGGTTTCGTTTCGAACAATATCTGGATGTCCTAGAAAAAAATGGTTATGAGCACCATTTTTCCCCGTTTTGGGACCAAAAAGCATGGCGTATTTTATATAAGCCAGGCCATTATACAGGGAAAATATTAGGCCTTTTGCGTGGTATGTTTCGCAGGTACATCCTGCTTTTCACCTTCTGGAAGTATGATTTGATTTTCATTCATCGAGAGTTTTCACCCGTGGGATTTCCATGGCCAGTTTGGGTATTATCCCGAATTTTCAAGAAAGCCATGGTGTTCGATTTTGATGATGCCATTTGGATTCCCAATTCAAGCGCTTCTAACCGATGGACTGAAAAATTCAGGTCCTACGGTGCCACAGCCAAATTGATTCGGTGGGCCCATGTGGTTTCCTGTGGCAATGCGTATTTGCAAGGTTTTGCTAAAAATTTTAACCCACATGCCAAACTGAATCCCACCACGATTGATACCGAAAATCACCATAATATCATCTCAAATCCACCTGAATGGCCTTTTATCATTGGCTGGACAGGCACGCATTCTACCATCTCTTATTTGTATGATTTGGCGCCTGTGATTTTTTCCCTTGCCGAAAAATATCAGGTTGAATGGCGGATCATTTCTGATAAAGACCCTGGTTTCACCCATCCCTGTGTGCGGTTTGTTCCGTGGAATAAAAAAACGGAAATTCAGGATTTAGCCACTTTTCATGTGGGGGTTATGCCTTTACAAACAGATCCATGGTCCGAAGGGAAATGCGGATTTAAAGCCCTTCAATACATGGCTTTGGGCATACCTGCACTGGTGTCGCCAGTAGGCGTAAACAGTAAAATTGTAACCCATGGGGTGCACGGATTTCAATGTGAAACGGAGGAAGAATGGAGAAAGGCTCTAGAGACTTTGATTCAAAATAGAACCCTTTTGGCCGATATGCAGTCCCAAACAAGGGCCAGCATTGAAGAACGCTTTTCTGTACGGTCCAACACACAAAACATGCTGGACATCTTATCTCTTGCTCAGCGTTTGGCGCCTTTGCCTTCCTCTTGAAGTTTTGCTACTGCTTTCCTTACAGATTTCTCTGATTGTAAAGCAAGTAAAGCCTCTTCTTCTGTGCAGTCAACTTGCTCTAATACCATACGAATAGCCCTTTCCCAAAGCTTATGGTTGGTGAGCTGCATGTCCACCATTTTATTTCCGGCCACTTTACCCAATTGAATCATGGCGGTGGTAGAAATCATGTTGAGCATGAGTTTTTGGGCCGTTCCGGCTTTCAGCCTGGTGCTTCCTGTAACGAATTCAGGCCCCGTGTTGGCGACTACGGGAAAATCAACTTCGTTCAGTAAAGGCGCATTGGGATTGCAGGTAATACAGCCCGTAGGAATGTTGGCTTCTCTGCACGCCCGCATGGCCCCAATGACGTAGGGTGTCGTTCCGGACGCAGCAATCCCTATGACAAAGTCATTGGCATGGACATGGTACTGTTGTAAATCCTTAAAACCCTGTTCTTCATCATCTTCTGCGAATTCCACGGCACGTCGGATGGCCGAGTCCCCGCCCGCAATCAATCCAATGGCCAAATCGAAAGATACGCCAAAAGTGGGTGGCAATTCAGACGCATCGACTATGCCTAATCTGCCGGAAGTACCGGCCCCTAGATAAAAGAGTCGTCCTCCTTTTTTCAATTGAATAACTAAGGCTTCCACCAACTTTTCCAAATCCGGAATGGCAGCTTTCACGGCCAAAGGAACCGTTTGGTCCACTTCATTCATTCCTTCCAGCAGGGCACGGATAGGCAATTGATCCAAGTGGTCCTGGGCTCCCGGTAATTCTGTGGGGCGAAGCATGGTTAAAGCGCCGGAAATTGTGCAGGATTCGCCTCATGCATCAAGGCATACACCTTTTCTACAATATCTTCTATGGATGGTTTGGAGAAATAATCGCCATCGGTTCCGTAGGCTGGTCTATGGTCTTTGCCTGTTAAGGTGGAAGGCGCAGCATCCAAATACAAAAAGCCTTGGGCTTTTTCGATGACCTGTTGCAACATAAAGGCAGAAGCGCCCCCTTCGACATCTTCATCCACAAATAGAATACGGTTGGTTTTTTTCAGAGACGACACTACAACGCCGGAAAGGTCGAAGGGCAACAAGGTTTGCACATCGACTACTTCTACGGAGATTCCCATTTGCTGAAGGATTTCCGAGGCTTCCAAGGCAATTCTGCAAGTGGAGCCATAGGTGACGAGGGTTAAATCTTGCCCTTCGCGCAAAATCTCCGGAACACCTAAAGGCACTCGAAATTCTCCAATATTGGCAGGCTTAGGTTCTTTTAAACGGTAGCCATTGAGCGGTTCAATAACCAAAGCCGGGTCATCTGCGGCCAATAAGGTATTGTACATACCTGCCGCCTGCGTCATGTTTCTTGGTACACATACATACATGCCACGTAAGCTGTGGAGGATCATGCCCATGGGGCTTCCGGAATGCCAAATGCCTTCCAAACGATGTCCTCTGGTGGCCACAATGAGCGGTGCCTTTTGCCCGCCGCGGGTTCTGTATTGAAGGGTCGCTGCATCATCGCTCAAAATTTGGATGCAGTACAGCAGATAATCTAAATATTGAATTTCAGTGTAAGGGCGAAGTCCACGCATGGCCATACCAATGCCTTGTCCGGCGATGGTGGCTTCACGGATTCCGGTATCAAATACCCTTTCCTCTCCATATTTCTTTTGAAGACCTTCAAAAGTTTGGTTCACACCACCAATGCCGCCCACATCTTCACCAAAGGCGATAAAGCGTGGGTCATGGGCAAGGATATAATCGAAATTGTCTCTCAAAATCATTCGTCCATCCACTTGTTCGTCCGAATGATAGACAGGTGCCACAGGAGCTACGCGCAAAGCCGATTGAGGGGATTCGCTGTAGAGCAAACTGTTATAATCTCTGGCATGTTTGGCTTGCTGGTCTTTCAACCAATCTTGTAAAGCCAAAAATGCAGCTCCCTGGTGATGTCTGGCTAAAAAAAGCGCCCTTCTGGCGGTTTGCACCACATCTTTTTTCTGTGGTGTAAGTTGGGCTTTTAATTCCTGATGTAAAGCTGTAATCTCAGATATTCCTGTGTCTTGGGCGAGCGCTTCCAAATGCACATACAACGCAGAACGCTGGTTATTAATATCTTGAATAAAAGCATCCCAAGACGATTTTCGATATTCTTTTAAATACTGACGCTACTCTTCTAAAATAGAGTC
>CAZRHR010000004.1:0-35634 GCA_964599915.1 uncultured Candidatus Competibacteraceae bacterium
ATCGGAGTCGTTCCCTGATTCCGTAGCGTAGGAAGGGAAGGCGTTGGTGTTCGAGCGTAGCCAAGAACGGTGTCTGAGGATAGCCAAGAACGATGTTCGAGCTCACCCCAAACCGGCGGCTTTGCGTTGGCGAAATCGGTGGCTGAGCGAAGCCGAAGCCACAATGCTCCACAACCGTCGCTTAAGTTCACCCTAAAGGGTTGCTGGGCGCAGCCGAAGTCGGTGGCAAAGTTCATTCCCAATCGGTGGCTGAGCGTAGCCGAAGCCCCATCTCCCCCAAAACCCTTTCATGCCCATGCATCGGCAAACGTGACCATTCCTCCGCTCTAAACCAACCACAGGCATCATGGTCCACCAAAAACTCCGGCCCATGCACCCAAATCACCGGAACCAACCAAAGCCGATAATTCCCATGGTCCAAAAAAATCTTGATGTCTCCCCCGGCACGCACTTGCATGCCAAATTCTTCTTCGAGCTCTCGCTGCAAAGCCGCAAAATAAGATTCACCAGGTTGCACTTTCCCTCCGGGCATTTCCCAAAATCCTTCTTGGCTTTTCCCCGGCTTTTTCCTTGCCCAAAAAAAACGACCCTCTTTTTCAATCAGGCCGCAAACTACATCGGTCAATGGATTAGTTGCCATTTTGGGTACGTTCCCTAAATACCGTTTCCATGTCTTGTTCCTGATAATGCATGGCTAAAACCATACAACCCGCTTGAACAGCCCATTGGAATACCGCAGGACGATGATCCTGTTCCCCTGTTACTTCCAAGAGGAATTGCTGCTCGGAAATGGCTTTTACTTTTCGTACACCTGGAATTTCTTGGAGTTGCTTTTTAGACATGGATTTGTCCAATTCCACCAGTAAAATGCGTTGGCTCGTGAGATGGGTTCCCCGCAAATGCTGGATAGGCTCATTGGCCTTTACCACGCCGCGATCCAAAATAATCACCTGGGAACAAAGGGCCTCGACTTCCTTCATGTTATGGGTGGAAATCAACAGGGTTTTGGATTTTCCTAAATCCAAAATGAGTTTCCGAATATCTACCAACTGGTTGGGGTCCAATCCTGAGGTGGGCTCATCTAAAATCAACACTTCCGGGTCATGAATCATGGCAGCTGCCAAGCCCACCCGTTGTTTATAGCCTTTAGATAAAGCACCTATTTTCTTATGGGCTTCCCGACCAAGTCCTGTGCGTTGGATCATGGCTTCTATGGCGTCTTTTTGCTGACCTTGAGGAATTTGATGCAATCCAGCGCAAAAGGCTAGATATTCCCTCACATACATGTCCATGTATAAAGGATTCGATTCGGGCAAATAGCCCACTTTTTTCCGAATCTCCAGCTGGTGTGGCGCCACCGGAATGCCACAAATGGCGGCTGTTCCGGAACTGGCTTGCACATAGCCGGTCAGGATTTTCATGAGGGTAGATTTTCCCGCCCCATTTGGACCTAAAAATCCCGCAATCACGCCTTCACCCACCTCGAAACTTACATCGTTCAAAGCAAGCTGGGTGCCGTAGCGTTTGGTAATTTGTGAAACACGAATGGACATAAATGCAAAGTAAAGAAGGAAACCGTTAAGGTACGAAGCTACATGGTATTTTTCCGGAATTAAATCCTGAACGTCTACCTTTGCAAGATGGCAGAAGGTTTACCCGAAATTCCGTTGGCCGAGCGCATGCGGCCTCATAGTTTGTCAGATTTGGTGGGCCAGGAACATTTAACTGGACCTGACGGCCCTTTTTCCCAAATGGTAGCTCAGGGATTATTGCCCTCGATGATTTTATGGGGACCTCCCGGCGTAGGGAAAACTACCTTAGGCCGCATGTTGGCGGCATTAACACAGCGTGAATTCAGGGCTTTGAATGCCATTTCGGCCGGGGTAAAAGAGGTCCGCGAAGCCATTGAATGGGCTGAAAAGGGAAGCCTTTGGCGTCAAGGGAAAAAGCCGGTGGTATTTATTGATGAAATTCATCGGTTCAATAAAGGTCAACAGGATGCCCTGCTGGCGGCGGTGGAAAAAGGTACCTTTTGTTTAATTGGTGCCACCACGGAAAATCCGGGTTTTGAGGTGAATGCGGCCTTGCTAAGTCGTTGCCAGTTGATGGTGTTGAAGCCGTTGGAGGCCGAAGCTTTACAGCGTGTAATTTCCCATGCCCTTGAGAAAGATGATTGGCTCAAAAGTCTGGCGGTTACGGTGGAAGAAACGGAGGCCCTGATGGTTTTGTCCGGTGGGGACGCGCGTCGTCTCTTAAATATACTGGAAATGGCCGCGATGGCTGCCGTTCGTCAGCAACCGGCGCAGATCACCAACGCCTTGGTGCGGCAAGTCGCTTTGCATCACATTGGGCGCTATGACAAAACGGGAGAACAACATTATGATATTATTTCTGCTTTTATCAAATCCATCCGAGGAAGCGATCCGCAAGCCGGCGTATATTGGTTGGCGCGCATGCTCAATGCCGGGGAAGATCCCGTATTCATCGCCCGAAGATTGGTGATTTTGGCCAGTGAAGATATTGGGAATGCCAATCCCAATGCCCTTTTAATGGCGCAAACCGGCATGGAAGCTGTAAAAGCCATCGGCATGCCGGAAGCCAGAATCATTTTATCGCAGGTGGTGATTTTCTTGGCGAGTTCTGCCAAATCGAATGCGTCTTATCTGGCCATTGGCGCTGCACTAAAAACAGTTCAGGAAACAGGAGATTTAGAGGTGCCTCTGCATTTGCGAAACGCTCCGGTCACGTTGATGAAGGAATTGGGGTATGGCGCAGGATATGCCTATCCACATGATTTTCCCGGACATTTTACACCGCAGGATTATTTACCGGAGGCGTTGAAAAATAAGCTGTTTTATGTTCCGGCACAAAATCCCAGAGAGGAGGAGATGCGACGTTTCTTGGCGGCCAGGTGGCCTGGAAAATATGAAACGCCTTCTTAGGCCGGCTCTTCTTTAAATGCCCTATTTTTCATGTAAATGCCCTATCTTCACGGGGTGAAAATGCATATTTGGGTGGGCACATGTCTGCTTGCAGGTTTGGCCGCCGGTTGTAATCCTTTGGATACTGGATGGGAGTCTGAATGGCTCGCTCCGGTAGCACGTACGGAACTAAACTTAGACCAGTTAACAGGTGATACCTTGTTGTCTCCCGGTCCGGATGGCCTGCTTTGGGTCGATTTTCAAACTGAAATACTGGATTTTGGGGTAGATACCTTGGCGGATTTAGGAGATTATAGTTCTTCCGAAACGGCCGTTTGGCCGCTTGGTGATTTTGTGGTAACGCCAGGAAGCACCGTGCCCTTGAACGACATTGTTTTAAAATTTGATGCAGAACCTGCCGAGCTAACCTATGCTTTGGTGAAAAGTGGAACCCTTCGGGTGGAATTGGTGGCAGCCTTGCCCGAAAAAGTGGAAGCCCTTTACCAAATTCCAATGGCCAGAAAAAATGGATTGCCGCTCATCATCAAAGAAACCATTCCCGCTGTTCCTCCCGGTGGGGATTCAGTGCGCATCGTTCGGACCTTAAATTTGGCCGATTGGGAAATGGATTTACGCACCCTCAACCTGAATAAATGGAATGAATTGGCCATTCAGGTGCAGGTGACTTTACCCCTCGATGCCAATCCTTTACCTTTAACCCAAGGACAATTTTTGATGCGGATTCAAACCGATATGCTGGATTTAAAGCCTCGTTTTGCCCAAGGGTATTTTGGTCAACAAACCCTTCAAGTCCAAAATCCGGTGGCCTTGGATGCCTTGAACAAAATTAAGGTAGAGCAATTGCTTTGGGACCAAGCGGAGATTGATTTGACTTTGCAAAATTACCTCGGTGCCGATTTGAGGGTTCGCCCTTTGGGAATTGACGGGAAAAAGACAAGTTCCGGCCAAGAAATCTCTTTGCAACACTCTGTTTTTGGTACCACGGTCAATGTAAGTCGGGCACAGGGGGGCCTCACGGTAAGCCAGCCGGAACCGACCCAAAAAACATGGCAGTTTAATCCCCAAAACTCCAATATTTTAGACTTTCTTCAATTTTTTCCTGACCAAATTACGCCTCGCATGGTACTGAATGTAAATCCATTGGGTAATATTTCCGGTCACAGGGATTTTTTATATCCGGCCTTTCCACCGAAATTAAAGATTCAGGTGAAAGCGCCCCTTGCCTTTTCTGTGGGTTCTATGGCGTTCACAGATACCCTAGACGCAAATTTCAAAGGAAATACCGCGACCCAAAGCATTTTGGGAGGCAATTTGAAATTGGTGGCCGACAATGGATTTCCCTTTGCCCTAGAGGTGACTTCTTGGCTGTTAAACGCGCAAGGCCAGGTGGTGGATTCGTTGGTGTCAGGACAGGAAATTGCCGCCGCGCCTTTGGCGGTAGGAAATAATTTTAGTCAACAAACTACTCGAACCATCCTCAACTATCCCGTGTCTCCTGCCTTGGGTGCTCGCCTTAACCAGGTTCGGCACATTCGGGTGAAAGCCCGGTTACGCACCATGCCTGCCGGACAAACCATTTCGGTTTTGCCACAAAATACTTGCGCCTTGCAATGGATTGCCCAACTTACTGTGAATCCTAATCCATGAATCCAATTCCTTACGTTTTACCCTTGTTTTTGGGATTTTCCGCGCAAAAACAGCCGTTGTTATTTCAGAAAGCGCTGTCCCGTTATCCCAACATCATTCATCTGCAAAGTCAGGCAAGCCTTAGCGCATCGGCACTGAGTTCTCAATTTATGTATACGGTGGGTACAGGCGGATTTTTGGACGAGTCCATCAAATCTCAAGCTTTAGATCGGCTCCATGGCCAGGGACATCGTTTGGGCGCCGACTGGGATTCGGACCTCGGTTTTACCTGTCTCAATGATTCCATGTTTGGTCGTCCGCGCTGGGGATACACCGTTTCTTTTGGAAACCGCTTTTTAGCCGACGCATCGCTTTCAGACGATATGCTGCGTCTGGCACTCAATGGAAATGCTCCTTATGCAGGAACTACATTGAACCTCGGGCCTTTTCATGCAGACTTTACCGCTTACCAACAATTTCAATTCAGCTTTTTCAAATCTTGGATAAAAGAAAAATATACCCAACAATTCGGGTTTGGTTTAGGCTTTGTCCAAGGCAACCTGCACCGGGATGCCCGCGCCAACCAATGGCGAATGACCACCGATAGCCTCGGTAGTTTCGTGGATTTTCAGGTGGAACAGGCCTTGTTTCGGACCTCAGATCCCAATAAAAATGCCTACTTTTTTCCGAATGGAATCGGAGCTGTCACCCATTTCTGGTACCAGCAGCAATGGGAAAAGCATGATTTATATTTGGCCGTCAACGATTTGGGATTCATTCAATGGAATGATGTTTCTCAGCAGGCGCGGGTAGATACCACTTGGCGTTGGTCCGGGTTTTATTTCCCCAACATCACCCAAGTGTCTTCAACCTATTTTTCAGATTACGCCGATAGCTTGAGAACTGGTTACGTGAGGGAAGAACAAGCGTCTTACACGACACTTTTACCCGTACAATTTTTTGCCAGTTACCGTTATCAGTGGGTGCCTGATAAATGGGGTGTTCGCGCGCATGTGGCATGGAGGCCGTTTCGCCAACACTTACCTGCCGCATGGGTGAGCCTCATGTATGCCCCCAAAAAGTGGTTAGAAGGCCAGTTTTTAATGGGTTATGGCGGTTATGGCAGCTTTTTTACCGGTTTAGATCTGGGATTTTCTCCGGGAAAAGGCTGGACTTTGGCTTTACAAACCAGGCATTTAGATGGGTTGATTCCTACCACTTTTTCCAGCGGAATATCTGCAGGTTTCCGTGTCTCTAAACATTTTTTCTAATGCGTCCAATGTCCTTTTTTACCTGTTGCTTTGGATTTTTCCTCATCATGGGAACGGTTTCTGCACAAGCCTATTGGAACAGAAGCTATGGCAATGGATACAATGACCGCGGTACGGCCGTAATAGTGACACCGGATGGGTCTATTGTCTCAGTGGGTCAATCTACCCAGGAAGAAACCCGGATTCAATGGCTCAAAGCCGATTCCTTGGGCGATTTCGTCACGCGGAAGTTTTTTGGAGGACCGGGTATTACCTGGGCCAACCATGCCGCCCTTTTTCCTGCAGATAGCGGCTTGGTAGTGTGTGGTAGCCGGTTTGTCAATGAAATCCAGCAATATGACCAATATGTAGCGCGTCTCAATTCGGCGGGTGATACCCTATGGACCCAAAGTTTCGGAGACATCGATTGGGATGTGGCCCAATGGATTGGGGTAGATAGTTCAGATACCATCCATGTGGTGGGCCAAGGTTTTTCAGCGACCACGGGATTAGGTCAAGTGATTTGGACCGTTTTTTCACCGAATGGACAAATGTTGACGCAGAAAACCTGGGCACATCCAGTGAGTAATTTGCGGCCAGTGCATGTCATGCCCTTGCCGGAAGGGGGGTGGTTAATCGGTGGGGAACTTCAGCCCGGACCTGCGGGTGGGCAAGACCTTTGGGCCGCTAGATTAGATGCGCAATTGGATACTTTATGGACACGGTCTTATGGTAGCGCCGGCGATGATCGCATGGGAAATGTCTCTCTGTATCGCAATGCGGTCAATGCCATCACTTATACTTTGGGTGGTGATTTTAGTTTGCCGGGTCAAGACCAAGGATTTATTTTTATGCAGCGCATTGCCACCAACGGGGATTCCATTTTACGGGTAGATGCTGCACAAGGAGGCGGGCTGTTGTTTTCCCGGAAAAATTGCAAACATCTGTATAAAAGTACAGATGGTGCATACACCATTATGTGTCAGGTCAACAGCCCGGATGAATCCCAATTTTGGAATGTAGAATTTAGCCAGACCAGTTTTTTATTTTGGCAAAGCGGCCAAGTGCTTTTTGTAGGTTCACAGTATAAAGCGGAAGGTTTTTCCGCTTGGCCTTCGGGAGGATTTATTGTTACGGGAGAAACGGATGTATATGGTCCGGGTGTTCGTGCGTTGTTTTTGTCTAAGGTAGGGCCGTTGGGAGAGGCTTCAACTTCCGTGGTGGTGGGCCAAGAAGATTGGAACGCAACGCATGCTTTGCCCTTTCCAAATCCAACCCAATCGGTGGTTTTTTTACAGGTAGATGCACAAGAGGCATGGCAGACTTTTGATGTTTCAGGGCGAATGGTCCAGCCGGTGTATGAGAAAGTGGGGGAGGGCTGGCAAATAGATTTCACGGGATTACCTGTGGGTTGGTACCGGGTTTGTGGGCGCAAGGGCTCGGGTGAAACTTTTACTTTTGGTGTTCTTTATCAGGGAGATTAAACAAAAATTGGGCACCAATTTTTGGAAAAAAATAAAGGACTTGTTTAGCAACAAGTCCTTTAAAGTGACCCCGAAGAGATTCGAACTCCTAACCTTCTGATCCGTAGTCAGATGCTCTATCCAATTGAGCTACGGGGCCGTTTGAGTGGTGCAAATATAGGCAGGCAAACGGATTCACCAAAAAAAATGACGAATATTTTGCCTTTTCGGATTATGCTGTTAATTTTGTACCCCGTTTAAAAATACAGAACATACAGATATGCTCATTATTCCTATCAAAGAAGGCGAAAACATCGACCGCGCACTGAAGAAGTTTAAGAAGAAATTCGAGCGCACCGGTGTGATGCGTCAGCTTCGCAGCCGTCAGCAGTTCACCAAAAAATCGATTGTGCGTCGCTCCGAAGTCCTTCGTGCGGCACACCGTTCGGTGGTTATGCGTCGGGACGACCAATAGTCAGCAACTCCGGAGATGGAACATGCTTCGGAAGCCACTTCACCTGATGTAGTCGCTTTTCTGCACTATATACTTCAAGAAAAAAGGTATAGTGTGCATACATATACAGCTTATCATAAAGACCTGGACGCGTTCCGGGTTTTTTTGTTTGGCGAAAGTCAAGGAGATGTTCCATTGTACCAAGCTTCCCAAGGGCAAATTCGGGATTGGATGGTCAATGGATTACAACAGGGATTATCACGAAGAACACTTGCCCGCAGGGCTGCTACTTTAAGAAGTTATTTTGGGTTTGCCCGAAGGCAAGGTTGGATTACGTCCGATCCCATGACTGGTATCCGACTTCCGAAGCCAGAAAAGCGCAATCCTGATTTTTTACCCCAAAGGATTTTACCACAGTTGGTGGCATTGCTTTCTAACGAAACCGACTATTTTGGGGTGCAGGACAAAACCATGGTTTTATTGTTTCTTTTTACTGGAATGCGCCGTGCTGAGCTAACGGGGCTGAAGGTGGGTGCGGTAGATTTGTCCCGTAAAGAAATAAGGGTTATGGGTAAGCGTTCTAAAATGCGGGTGATTCCGTTGCATCCGGCCATGGTGGAACAATTAAAGGTTTTTATCTCGGAGAAGGAGACCTTTCTTGGTGAAAATGTAACGGCTGGAATGCCATTATTCATTGGACTGGACGGTGCATCCATTTCGGGTGCTGCCGTATATAGGAAGGTTGTGTATTGGTTGGGTATGGTGACGCCGGCGACCTATCGCGGTCCCCATTTGTTGCGACATAGCTTTGCTACGTGGATGCTGGATCAAGGCGCAGGTATAGAGACGGTGAGGGAATTGTTAGGGCATACGAGTTTAGCGGCGACCCAAGTGTATACACACACGAGTTTGGAGAAATTAAGACGCGCGTACCAGCGTGCCCATCCGAAAGGTGGGGGAGGGGAGAAATAAAAAAGAGAAAAAAAGTAGCCAGAATGTTTGCAGGTATCGAAACTCTGATTATTTTTGCAGCCCTTAAAGGGAAAAGCCGGTGTAGCTCAGTTGGCCAGAGCAGCTGATTTGTAATCAGCTGGTCGGGGGTTCGAATCCCTCCACCGGCTCTGTTCTTTACGTATCGAAAGAAAAAAAATGGGGAGATACCCAAGCGGCCAACGGGGGCAGACTGTAAATCTGCTGTCATACGACTTCGTAGGTTCGAATCCTGCTCTCCCCACTATTTTTTGTAGAAAGTTTGCATAGTAGGGATACACTCCCTACTTTTGCAGGCTGAAAACAAGAAGCGGGAGTAGCTCAGCTGGTAGAGCGATAGCCTTCCAAGCTATAGGTCGCGAGTTCGAACCTCGTCTCCCGCTCAAAAATATACATCTGCAATAGCAGATGTTTCGTTCTTTATGCTAATTTATTAGCCGATGTAGCTCAGTTGGTAGAGCACTTCCATGGTAAGGAAGGGGTCAGGGGTTCAAGTCCCCTCATTGGCTCTGAATTTTCTACTCTAGTTTAAACGCTCAACCGGTTCAAATCTCTGCAACATGGCAAAAGAGAATTTTAAGCGGACCAAACCCCACGTAAACATTGGGACAATTGGTCACGTCGACCACGGAAAAACAACCTTGACCGCAGCAATTACAAATGTACTTGCCGCTGACGGTCTGGCGCAGCTCCGTTCATTCGATTCAATCGACAATGCTCCTGAAGAAAAGGAGCGCGGTATTACCATTAATACTTCCCACGTGGAGTATGAAACTGGAAACCGCCACTATGCACACGTTGACTGTCCTGGTCACGCTGACTATGTAAAGAACATGGTAACAGGTGCTGCCCAGATGGACGGCGCTATTCTCGTAGTAGCAGCTACCGATGGTCCGATGCCACAAACCCGCGAACACATCCTTCTTGCCCGTCAGGTAGGTGTACCTCGTATCGTGGTTTTTATGAACAAAGTAGACATGGTAGACGATGCAGAATTGCTCGAACTGGTTGAAATGGAAATCCGCGAATTATTAAGCTTCTACGATTATGATGGAGATAACACTCCAGTAATCCAAGGTTCTGCACTTGGTGCATTGAACGGTGAAGGTAAGTGGGTGGACACTGTAAAAGCTCTTATGGCTTCTGTAGATGAATACATTCCTCTTCCTCCACGTGATGTTGAGAAGCCTTTCCTTATGCCTATCGAAGACGTATTCTCCATCACAGGTCGTGGTACTGTAGCTACCGGCCGTATCGAAACTGGTGTTGTAAACTCCGGTGAAGAGGTGGAAATCGTAGGTATGCAAGAAGACAAAATGAAAACGGTGGTTACCGGAGTAGAAATGTTCCGTAAAATCCTAGACCGTGGTGAGGCTGGTGATAACGTAGGTTTACTCCTTCGTGGTATTGACAAGAACAATATCCGTCGTGGTATGGTTATTGCAAAACCAAATTCCATCACGCCACATACCGAATTCAAAGCTGAGATCTACGTATTGAAGAAAGAAGAAGGTGGTCGTCACACTCCTTTCCACAACAGATACCGTCCTCAGTTTTACCTTCGTACCACTGACGTAACCGGTGAGATTGTTCTTCCGGAGGGACGTGAGATGGTCATGCCAGGTGACAACGTAACCATTACGGTGAAGTTGATTGTACCTGTAGCCATGGACCGTGGTTTACGTTTCGCTATCCGCGAGGGTGGCCGTACCGTAGGTGCAGGTCAGGTTACTGAGATTATCAGCTAATTTAACCATAACTGAACGGTTGGTGTCACCCCCGAAGTATTCGGGACACCAACCGTTTTTTTACGGGTGTAGTTCAAGGGTAGAATAGTGGTCTCCAAAACCATTGATCCTGGTTCGAATCCGGGCACCCGTGCAAAGCCAGAGGAAATCAAGTGAAAATAAGAACATACATACAGGAAAGCTACGAAGAGCTAATCAACAAGGTATCTTGGCCTACATGGAAAGAACTTCAGGGAAGTTCCATCGTGGTTTTGGTAGCTTCGTTGCTCATTGCCCTGGTCGTATTTGCCATGGATTCCGTTTTTTCTCGGGTCCTTCGGTTGATTTATCAGTCATTGTTTGGTAATTAAACGAAATTCCTATGGCAGACACGATAATGAAATGGTACGTGGTTCGCGTAATCAGCGGCCAAGAAAAGAAAATCAAACAGCACATCGAAACGGAAGTTAGACGTGCAGGTTTATCCGATTTTCTTGCCCAAATACTGATTCCCACGGAAAAGATTTATCAAATCCGCAAAGGGAAAAAAATATCCAAAGAACAAAGCCTGTATCCAGGTTATTTGTTTTTGGAGGCTTCTTTGGTGGGGGAATTGCCTCACATCATTGATAACGTTCCTGGGGTGATTTATTTCCTCGGGGAAAAAGGTGGGAACGCCGTTCCATTGTCCCAGTCCGAAGTAAATCGGATGTTGGGCAAAATGGATGAATTGGCCGATCAGGACGAAGAAATGTCCATTCCTTACATTGTAGGTGAAACAGTGAAGGTAATTGATGGCCCATTTAATAGCTTCCACGGTACCATCGAGGAAATCAATGAAGAAAAGAAGAAGCTTAAAGTGGTAGTGAAAATCTTCGGTCGTAAAACACCGGTTGAATTAAGCTACATGCAAGTAGAAAAAGAGAACTGAGTTTAACTAACACCAAACATGGCCAAAGAAGTTACAGGCTTTATTAAACTCCAAGTAAAAGGGAACCAAGCGAACCCTTCACCCCCCATTGGACCTGCTCTAGGTTCTAAGGGTGTGAACATCATGGAGTTTTGTAAGCAATTTAATGCCCGTACACAAGATCAACCCGGAAAGGTTCTTCCTGTTGTAATTACGGTTTATGCAGATAAGTCTTTCGATTTTATCATTAAAAGTCCTCCGGTACCCATTTTGTTAATGGAGGCTTGTAAATTGAAAGGTGGCTCCGCCGAACCTAACCGTAAAAAGGTTGGCGCTGTGGACTGGAATCAAGTCCGCGAAATCGCCCAAATCAAAATGAATGACCTAAACTGCTTTACCGTTGATTCTGCCATGCGCATGGTCGCCGGAACAGCACGTAGCATGGGTATCACCGTAGAAGGAGATTTTCCTTCTTCAAATTAAAGCAAGACATGGCTCGTTTAACGAAAAACATGAAAATGGCCGTGGCTAAAGTGGATGCTAACAAAGCATACACCTTGGAAGAAGCCACCGCATTACTTAAAGATATCACTTTTACAAAGTTCGACGCCAGTGTGGACATTGCAGTGCGTTTGGGTGTAGACCCACGTAAAGCTGACCAAATGGTGCGCGGTTCTGTGAAGCTTCCCCATGGAATTGGTAAAAGTGTTCGGGTGCTTGTGCTCTGCCCTCCTGACAAGGAAGAAGAAGCCAAAGCTGCCGGTGCCGATATGGTGGGTTTAGATGACTACATTGAGAAAATCAAAAATGGTTGGACCGACGTAGACGTTATTGTTACGACTCCCTCCGTAATGGGTAAAGTGGGTGCACTTGGCCGTATCCTCGGCCCTCGTGGACTTATGCCTAACCCTAAAACTGGTACCGTTACCATGGAAGTAGGTAAAGCCGTAGAAGATGTGAAAGCTGGTAAAATCGACTTTAAAGTGGATAAAACTGGTATCGTTCACACCACCATCGGCCGCGCCTCTTTCACGCCAGATAAATTGGTAGAAAATGCCAAAGAATTCTTGCAGGTAATTCAGAAGCTGAAGCCTTCTTCTTCAAAAGGTACTTATGTTCGCAGCATCGCGCTGTCTACAACCATGAGTCCCTCAGTGAAAGTTGAGTCCAAAAACCTGGTGGGTTAACCTTTAAAGCTGATACAGCCCCATGACCAAAGAACAGAAAAACCAAGTCATTGATGAACTGGTAGAAGTACTTCAAAGCAGAGATGTCTTTTATCTGGTAGATACCCAAGGGATCACCGTGGCAAAAGTCAACCAACTGCGTAGAACTTGCTTCCAAAGGGACATCGGTGTACGTGTGGTAAAAAACACGCTCCTGAAAAAAGCCATGGAGCGGAGCGGTAAAGATTTTAGCGAGATTTTCCCTGTTTTACACGGAACTACCGCACTCTTTACTTCCGAAACCGGAAATGCTCCCGCCAAACTTTTAAAGGAGTTTCGCAAGGTGTCTGATAAATTAGTCCTCAAAGGCGCTTACGTGGAATCTGCAGTATTCATTGGTGAAAACCAATTGGAGAACCTTATTTCCATCAAGAGTCGCGAGGAACTTATCGCAGACATCGTGGCCATGCTCCAATCCCCCATCAACAATGTGGTGGGTGCCTTACGCGCCAATGGCGATCAGGGCGTAGCCGGATTGGTGAAAGCGCTCGAAGAACGCGCAGCCTAATGTTTCTTCATGTTGTTTAATTCATTTTTGAACCTTTTTAAATCCCATAATCATGGCAGACCTTAAGGCATTAGCCGAACAACTGGTAAATCTGACCGTTAAAGACGTAAAAGAACTCGCTGACATTCTCGAGAACGATTACGGTATTAAACCCGCTGCTGCTGCTATCGCAGTTGCTGCTGCAGGTGGTGGCGATGGTCCAGCCGTTGAAGAGAAAACCTCTTTCGACGTTATCTTAACCAACGCTGGTGGATCTAAGCTCAATGTAGTTAAAGTGGTGAAAGATCTTACCGGTCTCGGTTTGAAAGAAGCCAAAGAACTGGTTGACGGTGCTCCGAAGCCAGTAAAAGAGGGCGTTTCCAAAGAGGAAGCCGAATCTATCAAAGCGCAGCTTGTTGAAGCTGGTGCTGAAGTAGAAGTGAAGTAATTCACCCTACCCTCTAAGGGTATTTAAGACCATGCCCCGGTAGCCTAATGCGCTACCGGGCATTGGTCTAAACTTGTTTTGTAGCCGAAATGTTTTTTTCCGCTTTTCTTTAACTTTCTTCCTACAACATATGGCTCAGGCCCAGCATACCACAGCTATCTCAAAACGGAAATCTTTCCAATCTACCCAACATCAGGTAGATTATCCCGATTTCCTCGAAGTTCAGTTGAAGTCATTCAAGGATTTCTTCCAACTCGAAACAACACCTGAAAACAGGACAAAAGAAGGTCTTTTCGCCGTTTTTAATGAGAATTTTCCCATTACCGACGCGCGTAACCAATTTGTTCTCGAGTTCCTCGACTACTTCATCGACCCGCCCAGATACACCATTGACGAATGTATCGAGCGCGGCCTGACCTACAGCGTGCCCCTCAAGGCTAAACTTAAGCTGTATTGTACCGATCCGGAACACGAAGACTTTGAAACTATTATCCAAGACGTGTACCTCGGAACCATTCCCTACATGACCCCCAAAGGGACTTTTGTAGTCAATGGCGCCGAACGCGTTATCGTTTCTCAGCTACACCGGTCACCTGGCGTTTTCTTCGGCCAAAGCCGACACGCCAATGGTACCAAATTGTATTCCGCAAGAATTATCCCCTTCAAAGGATCTTGGATTGAATTTGCTACGGACATCAACAACGTGATGTTCGCATACATAGACCGGAAGAAAAAATTACCGGTTACTACCTTATTTCGTGCCATCGGATACGAAACCGACAAAGACATTCTTGAAATCTTTGGACTGGCCGATGAAATTAAAGTCAATAAAGCCAACCTGAAAAAAATTGTTGGTCGCAAATTGGCTGCAAGGGTCATCAAAACTTGGTTCCAAGACTTCGTTGATGATGATACTGGTGAAGTGGTCTCTATTGAGCGGAACGAGGTAATCCTCGACCGTGAAGTGGTCATCGAAGCCGATCACGTAGACCAAATCCTTGAGTCTGGTGTGAAAAGCATTATTATTCACCGCGAAGACCCAGGTACTGCTGACTTCAGTATCATTTACAATACCCTAGCTAAGGATACCACCAATTCTGAAATTGAAGCGGTTGAACACATCTATCGTGTGCTCAGAAATGCTGAACCGCCCGATGAAGAAACGGCCCGTGGTGTACTTGAGAAACTCTTTTTCTCTGATAAGCGTTACGACCTCGGCGAGGTTGGACGTTTCCGTATCAACAGAAAATTGGGTCTTGATCTTAGCGCGGATGTCCGTGTTCTCACCAAGCAAGACATCATTGCAATCGTAAAACACCTTATTCAGCTTATTAACTCTAAAGCCAACGTAGATGACATCGACCACTTGTCGAATCGTCGTGTGCGTACCGTGGGTGAACAGCTTTATAACCAATTCGGTGTAGGTTTAGCACGTATGGCCCGTACCATTCGCGAAAGAATGAATGTGCGGGACAATGAGGTATTCACGCCTGTGGACCTGATTAATGCCAAAACCCTTTCTTCCGTTATCAATTCCTTCTTTGGAACCAACCAGCTGAGCCAGTTTATGGATCAGACCAACCCGTTGGCAGAGGTTACACACAAACGTCGTTTAAGTGCACTCGGTCCCGGTGGTCTTTCCCGTGAAAGAGCCGGTTTCGAGGTTCGTGACGTACACTACACCCACTACGGTCGGTTATGTACCATCGAAACCCCAGAAGGTCCAAACATCGGTTTGATTTCTTCCCTTTGTGTTTATGCACGAATCAATAAACTAGGCTTTATTGAAACGCCTTATCGCAAGGTAGAAGAAGGACGGGTGAAATTGAATGATGACATCATTTACCTGAGCGCAGAAGAGGAAGAAGCCTCTATGATTGCTCAAGCCAATGCGCATATTTCAGCGGATGGCTCATTCCAAGATACACGGGTTAAAGCGCGTTTCGAAGGTGATTTCCCCGTACCTACCCCCGATGAGGTAAAACTGATGGACGTTGCGCCAAACCAGATTGCTTCTATCGCAGCTTCTTTGATTCCATTCCTTGAGCATGATGATGCCAACCGTGCATTGATGGGCTCCAACATGATGCGCCAGGCCGTTCCTTTGGTTCGTCCTGAAGCACCAATCGTAGGAACAGGTTTGGAAGAACGTGTCGCCAAAGACTCTCGTCTGCTGCTCAATGCAGAATTTGACGGGGTGGTGGAGTACGTGGATGCCAACCGTGTTGCGATTCGTTACGAAAGAGACGACGCTGAAAAGCTCGTGAGCTTCGACGATGATGTTGTTTCTTACAAACTCATTAAATTCCGTAAAACCAACCAAAATACCACCATTACCCTGAAGCCTATCGTGAAAAAAGGGCAAAGGGTTAGAAAAGGTGATGTGTTATGTGAAGGTTTTGGTACCCAAGATGGCGAATTAGCACTCGGACGTAACCTTTTGGTAGCTTTCATGCCATGGAAAGGATACAACTTCGAAGATGCTATTGTAATTTCTGAGCGTGTTGCACGTGAAGATATTTTCACTTCCATCCACATTGATGAATTCATCATGGAAGTGCGGGATACCAAAATGGGCCAAGAAGAACTCACCGCAGATATTCCAAACGTTTCTGAAGAAGCTACCCGCGATTTAGATGAAAATGGATTGATCCGCATTGGGGCCGAAGTGGTTCCAGGTGATATTCTTATTGGTAAGATTACTCCGAAAGGTGAATCTGATCCTACCCCCGAAGAGAAACTTTTACGTGCCATCTTTGGTGACAAAGCCGGTGATGTAAAAGATGCTTCGATGAAAGCGCCACCATCTTTATATGGGGTAGTGGTTGACAAGAAATTGTTCTCCAAATCCATTAAAGACCGCCGTGCCAAGGCTGAAGACAAGAAGGAAGTCGAATTGCTTGACAAAGAATATGACAAGGAATTCGGGCTGCTTCGTGAAAAATTGGTGAATAAGCTCATGCTGCTATTGGAAGGTAAAACTTGTAATGGCGTGTACAACAACCTTCGTGAGGAGGTGGTGAAGAAAGGCAGCAAATACACCAAGAAAAGCTTCAACAATTTGGATTTCGTGCATTTGAATCCGGATAACTGGACCAAAGAAGACGATACCAATGCACGTGTAAAACAACTTTTACACAATTACACCATTAAGCATAATGACTTGTATGGTGTGTACAAGCGGAAAAAGTATAACATCACTGTAGGTGATGAGTTGCCTTCCGGTATTGTGCAGTTGGCCAAGGTGTATATTGCCAAAAAGCGTAAACTGAAAGTAGGTGATAAGCTTGCAGGTCGTCACGGAAACAAAGGTATTGTAGCCAGGATTGTACGTCCTGAGGATATGCCTTTCCTAGAGGACGGAACGCCTGTAGACATCGTGTTGAACCCATTGGGTGTACCCTCACGGATGAACCTAGGTCAGATTTACGAAACCATCCTTGCTTGGGCCGGATTGAAATTGGGTCGCAAATATGCCACCCCCATTTTTGACGGAGCTACCTTGGATGATATTCAAAAAGAATGCGAAGATGCAGGGTTGCCACGCTTGGGTCGTACGTTCCTTCAGGACGGCGGCACAGGTGAGCGTTTCGACCAACCTGCCACCGTGGGTGTGATCTACATGATCAAGCTTAGCCACATGGTAGATGATAAAATGCACGCGCGTTCTATCGGGCCCTACTCGCTCATTACCCAGCAACCGTTGGGCGGTAAAGCACAGTTCGGAGGCCAGCGTTTCGGTGAGATGGAAGTGTGGGCATTGGAGGCGTTCGGCGCAGCCAATATCCTGCAGGAAATCCTTACCGTAAAAAGCGATGATGTGATGGGAAGAGCAAAAGCCTACGAATCTATCGTTAAAGGCGACATTTTGCCTACCCCTGGCATCCCGGAATCTTTCAACGTATTGTTGCATGAGCTCCGTGGCTTAGGACTGAAAATCACCTTAGACTAAAAACAACGTTTGAACGGAATCATATATGGCCTTTCAAAAAGATGTGAAAATCGTTAGCGATTTTTCAAAAATTACCATCAGCTTAGCTTCTCCGGATCATATCCTTGAGCAAAGCCGTGGTGAAGTTACCAAACCGGAAACCATTAATTACCGGACTTTTAAACCCGAACGGGACGGACTTTTCTGTGAGCGTATCTTCGGTCCTGTAAAGGATTGGCAGTGTGCTTGCGGAAAGTATAAGGGCATTCGCTACAAAGGCATTGTCTGCGACCGTTGCGGGGTGGAAGTAACGGAGAAAAAAGTGCGTCGCGAACGGACAGGGCATATCATGCTCACCGTTCCTGTAGCACACATTTGGTATTTCCGTTCCTTGCCAAACAAAATCGGTCTTCTTTTAGGTTTGCCTACCAAGAAGCTGGAAGCTATTATTTACTACGAAAAATATGTCGTTGTTCAGCCGGGTATCAAAGAAGGTGACGGGGTTCATAAAATGGACTTCCTCTCTGAAGAAGAGTACTTGGACATCATGGATACGCTTCCAAAAGAAAACCAGTACTTGGATGACCAAGACCCACAGAAGTTCATCGCCAAAATGGGCGGTGATGCGCTGTATGACTTGTTGTCTCGCGTGAAATTGGATGAATTGTCCTATGAATTGCGCAACCAAGCCGATACTGAAACTTCTCAACAGAGAAAACAAGAAGCACTCAAGCGTCTCCAGGTGGTGGAATCTTTCCGTGATGCCAATGGCCGTATGGAAAACCGCCCTGAATGGATGGTTATTAAGGTGATTCCTGTTATTCCACCCGACTTGCGTCCGCTTGTACCCTTGGATGGTGGTCGTTTCGCAACTTCTGACCTGAACGACTTATACCGTAGGGTTATTATTCGGAACAACCGTTTGAAGCGTTTGATCGAAATCAAGGCGCCGGAAGTTATCCTTCGGAACGAAAAAAGGATGTTACAAGAAGCAGTAGATGCTTTGTTTGACAACTCCCGCAAATCTTCCGCTGTAAAAACAGATTCTAACCGTCCTTTGAAATCTCTTTCAGATAGCTTGAAAGGAAAACAAGGTCGTTTCCGTCAGAACCTACTTGGAAAAAGGGTGGATTACTCAGCCCGTTCCGTTATTGTGGTGGGTCCTGAATTGAAACTTCACGAGTGCGGTTTACCAAAAGATATGGCGGCTGAATTATTCAAGCCGTTTATTATCCGTAAGCTCATTCAACGTGGATTGGTAAAAACGGTTAAGTCTGCCAAGAAAATTGTAGATCGCAGAGATCCTGTGATTTGGGAGATTCTTGAAAATGTACTGAAAGGACACCCTGTTCTTTTGAACCGTGCCCCAACGCTTCACCGTCTTGGAATTCAAGCGTTCCAACCTAAATTGATTGAAGGTAAAGCTATTCAATTGCACCCATTGAGCTGTACGGCATTCAACGCCGACTTTGATGGTGACCAGATGGCGGTACACGTTCCTCTAGGGAATGCAGCCATTTTGGAAGCTCAAATTTTGATGCTGGGTGCGCACAACATCATCAACCCTGCAAACGGTGCACCTATCGCGGTTCCGTCTCAGGACATGGTATTGGGTCTTTATTACATGACCAAAGGTCGCCGTTCTATTCCTGAAAATCCTGTGCATGGTGAAGGACTTCGCTTCTACGGACCCGAAGAAGTCATCATCGCTTGGAATGAAAAGAAAATTGACCTGCATGCTTGGATTCATGTCCGCGTGAATGTCCGTAAGGAAGATGGTTCGCTTTCAAATGAAATGCTTGAAACCACTGTTGGACGTGTACTATTCAACGAAGTAGTGCCTACCCAATATGGTTTCATTAACCAGTTGTTGACCAAGAAAAGTCTGCGGGACATTATCGGAGATGTCTATAAAAACACGAACATGGCAGTTACGGCCAAGTTCTTGGATGATATCAAAGATTTAGGGTATCGCATGGCTTACCGTGGTGGCTTAAGTTTCGTCATCGATGACTTGGTGATTCCTGCTGAGAAAACCGAGTTGATTGCAGACGCTACCGCTCAGGTAGAAGAAGTATTAAGCAACTACGCTCTTGGTTTTATTACCAACAACGAACGTTACAACCAAATCATCGACATCTGGACGCATACCAACAGCCGGTTGACCCAGATTTTGATGAAACAGATTTCCGAGGATAAACAAGGCTTTAATCCTGTGTATATGATGCTGGATTCAGGTGCCCGTGGTTCTAAAGAGCAGATTCGTCAGCTTTGCGGAATGCGTGGTCTGATGGCCAAACCACAGAAGTCTGGTGATACGGGGAATGAAATTATCGAAAACCCGATTCTTTCAAACTTTAAAGAAGGACTAAGCATTCTTGAGTACTTCATTTCTACCCACGGTGCCCGTAAGGGTCTTGCGGATACGGCTTTGAAAACAGCCGATGCAGGATACCTCACCCGTCGTTTGGTAGACGTAGCCCAAGATGTAATTATTACTGAGCCGGATTGCGGAACCCTTCGTGGTTTGCAAATGACGGCTTTGAAAAACAATGATGAAGTAGTAGAAAGTCTATATGACCGAATCCTTGGCCGTGTAGCTTTGTTCGACGTCATTCATCCAAATACCGGCGAGGTACTCATCCATGGTGGAGAAGAAATCACTGAGCAAGATGCCAGAATGATTGAAGAATCTCCCATCGAAATGGTGGACATCCGTTCCGTATTGACTTGTGAAACCAAACGAGGCGTTTGTGCCAAATGTTATGGACGGAACTTGTCTACGGGCCGTATGGTTCAAGCCGGTGAGGCGGTAGGCGTTATTGCTGCTCAATCCATTGGTGAACCTGGTACACAGCTTACCCTGAGAACATTCCACGTAGGTGGTGTGGCCGGAGGTATTGCTGCCCAATCTAAAATTGAGGCCAAATATGATGGCCGCCTAGAAATCGAAGAACTTCGTACTGTTACCCGTGATGAAGAACAAGGTGGTGATACCGTGGTTATTGGTCGCTCCGCAGAAATGCGTTTGGTGGACAAAAATACCGGCATCACTTTGACTACACACTTGATTCCTTATGGTTCTAAGTTGTATGTTCAAGATGGACAGGAAGTTAAGAAAGGTGATTTAATTTGTGACTGGGATCCATGGAATGCCGTTATCCTATCTGAATTCCAAGGTATTGTTGACTTCGAAAACATTGAAGAAGGCGTTACCTATCGTGAAGAAACGGATGAACAAACCGGTTTCCGTGAGAAGGTGGTTATTGAGCGTCGCGACAAAACCAAAAACCCAACCATTCGCATTATGGATGGGGCTGGAAATGTCCTTCGTAACTACAACATTCCTTCTGGTGCTCACATCACTGTAGAAAATGGTCATACCGTTACTGCAGGGCAAGTGCTTGTGAAAATTCCACGTTCTTCCGGAAAAACTGGGGATATTACAGGTGGTTTACCACGTGTAACGGAATTGTTCGAGGCACGTAATCCGAGCAGCCCGGCAGTGATTTCAGAAGTTGACGGCTTGGTTAGCTTTGGTAAAATCAAGCGGGGTAACCGTGAGATTGCCGTAGAAACACGTACCGGTGAGATTCGCAGATATTTGGTTTCTTTGGCCAAGCACATTCTCGTACAGGAAAACGACTTCGTGAAAGCGGGTCAGCCCTTGACCGATGGTGCCACCACGCCTTCTGATATTCTTGCCATCAAAGGCCCAACTGCCGTGCAAGAATATTTGGTGAACGAAATCCAAGAAGTATACCGCTTACAGGGTGTAAAAATCAATGATAAGCACTTTGAGGTGATCGTTCGTCAGATGATGAAAAAGGTGGAAATTTTGGAATCCGGTGACACACCATTCTTGGAAGGTCAGTTGGTGAACAAAATTGAGTTCATGGAGCGCAACGATGAGTTGTTTGGTAAAGTGGTGGTGATTGACGCTGGA
The DNA here is from genome assembly GCA_964599915.1 of uncultured Candidatus Competibacteraceae bacterium. Taxonomy (GTDB): domain Bacteria; phylum Bacteroidota; class Bacteroidia; order CAIKAF01; family CAIKAF01; genus CAZRHR01. Next base: position 21,401 of record CAZRHR010000004.1, read on the forward strand.
GATTCCAGCGACTTGAAGAAAGGCCAAATGATCAGTGCCCGCAGACTTCGTGACGAGAATGCCATGCTGGTGCGTAAGGACCTAAAACCTGTACAAGCCCGTGATGCCGTTGCAGCTACCTCGGTTGCTGTACTCCAAGGTATTACCCGTGCATCCCTTCAAACCGATAGCTGGATTTCTGCTGCCTCTTTCCAGGAAACAACCAAAGTCTTGAATGAAGCCGCGGTTTCTGCCAAGATTGATTATCTGGAAGGTTTGAAGGAAAATGTGATCGTGGGCCACTTGATTCCTGCCGGAACAGGTCTGAAAACCTACCGCAACACGGTGGTTTATAATGCCGACGAAGCAGCACAAACGGAAGCTTTATCTGCCGGTAAAGAACGCAAAACACGTTCTATCCATATTGAAGGATAAACAACCATAGATTTAAAAGTGAAGGCCACCTCAGGGTGGCCTTTTTTTATGGGGTGAGCTATTGACCTGCATCCTCCTTCTCTTCATTTAAGTTGGGCTTCCGTTTTCACTATCCATCTCTCCACATTTCAGTTCTAGTGAAACCATCCCATGCAACATGCCAAAATGATAATGCTACCTTAAGTTGCTGCATGTTTTTTTCAAAGTATCTATAGAAATGGTCAGGGTAAATTTCGCCATATGAATTATTGAATAATCCAATGAATCCTTAACATTAGTAATCAAACCAAGAGTAATCTTCAGCGTTATGAAATAAACCATCAAAAAGTAAAATCATGAAAAAGAGTTTTTTATTCATTTCTTTACCTTTTTTACTTTTCTCTTGCGATAAGTCGTCAGATTCCACCATGGACAACGTTGTCGAGGTAAATGATTTTCTGAGGCATCCCAATGGATTGGTAATTTCCGAGTTTATTGAAGAAGGGGTGAACAAAACCCCACAATACAGTCCTTATCGCTTCTTTTTCAAGGATTATAATTCATTGACAGCCATTCTTTCAGCGGATTCCTTAAATGGAACTTATTTGGTTTTTCGTGATGATAGCAGAACGGAATTACGTATCACTTTCCCAAATCATGGTCTTTTGTTTGAACTTTCAGACGATTGGTATTTCGTTTCGCAAACTAACCATGAGATTCATTTTAAAGATCATGGCGATGTATTACGGTTTCAGAAAGAATAATATTAGAAAATGTAACCTACTTTTTAAAGTGGTAGCTGCAAGTTTGAGAACATTTTTCAAGTTTTACAGGGCATGAAGGATGACTCTCATTTAGTAAAATTGAACTTAGCTCATGGTCCATTGTGCCAATGGTGCCATAGCCATTACACCGCACACTGGCCTAGATGACGCATTATTTTTTTGCGTAGGTCTCTATCGAAAAGTATGTAATGGCTTCCTTACGTTTTTTGAAGGGGTAAATATTGGCTGTTTTTTTAGAAAAAAAGGGGACCTTATGTCCCCTTATGCTTGCTTATGTTTGTATGACTTGGTGGATTACCCCGGCCATTTGTTTTGTAGGCTTTGCCAACCCCCGCCATTCATTACTTCTGTAAAACCGGCTTTTTGAAGTGTGGCTGCGGCTGCGGCACTGCGCATACCGGAAGCGCAACACGTAATGATGGGCTGGTTTTTGTTTTTTAATTTACCGGACTTAGGAAGGTCTTGTAAGGGAACATTCAAGGCACCTTTAATATGTCCCCGCTTGAATTCGTCTGGAGTACGTACATCCAAGATGATAGCACCCTTTGCCTTCCAAGCTTCAAAGTCTACAGGCGGCCCGATGCCCAATAATTTTTTAAACAAATTAAGCATGGGCTGTAGATACTAAGGCGTTTACGTTGAGCCATGAACCGCCGTTATCACACTGCACTCCATGAGCCATAAGAAAGCGGGTGGCCATTCCACTCCGGTTTCCAGAAGCGCAACACAGGACAATAGGGGTGTCTATGGCTTTTACTTCTTCTAACCGGGCTTCCAATTCCTGTAAAGGAATGTTCAGGGAATTTGCCACGTGACCGCCCATGAATTCTTCACGGGTCCGAACATCAACGATGGTCACTTGTCCGGATTTTATCCATTTTTCAGCTTGCATTTTTTGGAAATTTATGTGTTTATATGTTGGTTTAAAGAAGGGTCGTGGGGCATACATACTCGGTTACAGGCATCCCGGCCGCTTTGAGGGCATTGAATCCACCACGTACATCTATGACATGGTTCCAACCTTTTTGTTTCAATAGGGATGCGGCAATCATACTTCTGTATCCACCTGCACAGTGAAGAATAAAAGGCTTGTTTTTGGGGACTTCTGCCAAGTGTTGCTCCAATACATTCAAAGGAATATTGTGCGCATCCAATACATGTTCAGCGTCAAATTCACTTTTTTTCCGCACGTCTATGATGAGGGAGGCGGAGTGATTTAACACCTCTTGTGCATCTATTCTTTCAATGGTTTCTATGGGCATGTTTACCGCTTTCCAGGCGTTAAAGCCACCTTCGAGAAATCCGATGGTATGGTCATAGCCCACACGAGACAAGCGAATGATGGCTTCATTTTCCCTGCCAGGTTCTGTGACTAACAGGATGGCTTGCTTTAAGTCCGGAAGCATTTCACCTACCCACATGGCAAAATTTCCATCTAAACCAATATTGATGGCGTTAGGAATAAATCCTTTAGCGAAGACTTCTGCATCACGGGTATCTAAAATGATGGCGTTGGTTTCCGTAGCCGCTGTTTCAAATGCTTGGGGCGTTAAGGCTTTATTTCCCCGTGCTAAAATGGTATCCAGACTTTCATATCCTTGAATGTTCATCAGCACATTTTTGGGGAAATAAGCAGGAGGTGTGGTAAGTCCAGTGAGTAATTCCTTAATGAACTCCTCCTTGGTCATGTCCGCACGCAAAGCATAATTTGTTTTTTTCTGATTTCCCAGGGTGTCGGTGGTTTCTTTGCTCATCTTTTTTCCACAAGCAGAACCTGCCCCATGGTTGGGATATACGATTAAGTGATCGGGGAGGGGCATGATTTTATTCCTAAGGGAATCAAACAACCAACCCGCCAATTTTTCTTCCGTTAAATCTGAAATCACGTGCTGGGCCAAATCCGGGCGACCCACATCTCCAATAAATAAAGTATCGCCGGTAATAATGCCATGGGGATGTCCTGTTTCATCGATCACAAGATAGGTGGTACTTTCCATGGTATGTCCTGGCGTATGAATCACTTTTACCGTGACTTTTCCCACTTTGAATTCTTGCTCGTCATCGGCTACTATGGCATCAAAACCCGGTTTGGCAGTGGGGCCGTACACAATCTTTGCACCAGATTTTTGGGCAAGGTCCAAGTGTCCGGACACAAAATCTGCATGAAAGTGGGTTTCAAAAACATATTTGATTCTGGCGCCTGAGGATTGGGCTTTTTCAAGGTAAGGTTCTACCTCCCGGAGGGGATCGAAAATGGCGGCTTCTCCATCACTTTCTAAATAGTAAGCTGCATGTGCGATACAGCTGGTATAGATTTGTTCAAGTTTCATAGAACATTGGTTTTGGTGAATATCTAGGTCAAAATTACGAGGGTTGATGAAGGATGTTTGGAACATTTGTTACCGGAGGGCTTTTTCTTTTTCTAACCATTAAGGATGGGGCATTCCTTCGGGGGGGCTTCCTGTCATGGGAGGTCTCCGGTTTCTGATATTTTATCGCATTTGCATGCTAAAATTTATTTATCTTTAAATTACTCAATTACTTATTGAAATGTACTGCAAAAAATTAAGCCTTTTCTTATTTTTTCTTCTTTTAACGACCTCGCTTTATCCTGCGACCTATTATTGGATTGGTGGAAGTGGCAATTGGAATGACCTTAGCCATTGGGCCACAAGTTCCGGTGGTTCGGTTACGTATTTAAATCTACCTACTTCTCAAGACGATGTGGTTTTCGATGGCAATTCATTTACCGGTGCAAGCCAAACGGTGTCGTTAAATGTCAACGAGGCGCTATGTAGAAACATGAGTTGGGCTGGTGTAAGTCAAAATCCCACTTTTTCCTCTACCAACACAAGTAACAAATTACGCATTTATGGTTCGCTCACCATGGCCTCTGCCATGAATTGGAATTTAAATGCGGATGTATATTTCGAGGCCAATACTTCAGGGCATACCATCACTTCGTCCGGGAAGACTTTTCAGCGTTCAGTGTATTTGAATGCGATGGGAAGTTGGACTTTACAGGATGCATTGAGCATTTCAAGCAACCTGTTCCACGTGGCGGGCACCCTGAATACCAATGCCCAAACTTTGACCATAGGGACGTACAATGCCCAAAGTTCCAATCCTTTATCCAGAACTTTGAACATGGCCAATTCTACCATGAACATTTCCGGATACTGGTATTTATATGCTGATTTATTTACCCTAAATGCTACCGGGTCCACCATCAATTTTACCACAGCCAACCGCAGTATGAGTAATTCTTACTACAACTGTGGCGTTTTTAATTTGGCTTTCAACCAGGTGAATTTCACCGCCACCTCAGGCACCGGTTCTTTGTCCAATTCTTATTCAAGCAGTAGTTGTCGCATCGTTCCCACCTTTAATGGGGTGCAATTTGGGGCGAATGGAACGCTTACGGGCGACGTTACCATTGGCACGCTTCAGTTTAGTCCGGGCGGCACATATACACTTCAAAACGGAAGAACGATAACCATTTCCAATAATTTATTGGCTTCCGGTGGCTGTTCAGGGGCCATCACCTTGAAATCCTCTTCTGCCGGCCAGCAGGCCTTTATGTCTAAATCTTCCGGAAGTGTTACTTTGACTAGGGTGAACCTTCAAGACATCAATTTTTCCGGTGGTGCAACGTGGACGGCTTCCAATTCTTTTGATTTAGGAAACAACACAGGGATTTCTATAAGCAGTCCGCCGGCGCGCACCCTTTATTGGGTGGGAAATGGCGGAAACTGGGATGATCCCAACCGCTGGAGTTTGACCTCAGGTGGCGCAGGCGGTGAGTGCATACCCAATTCCATAGACCACGTGATTTTTGATGCCAACTCGTTCTCTTCTTCAGGGCAAACTGTTTCCCTCAACACATTTAATGCGCTCTGCAAAGACATGACTTGGACCGGGGTGTTAAATACGCCCACTTTTTCCTCTACTGCCACTGCCAATAACTTGAGGATTCATGGTTCATTAACGGCTTCCGCCAACATGAACTGGAATTTAAATGCCGATGTATATTTTGAGTCCTCCACGTCCGGCAATACCATTACTTCTGCGGGCCGCACCTTCCAGCGCAGTATTTATTTCAATGGCGTGGGAACATGGACGTTGCAGGATGCCATGTCGGTGTCCTCGAATATTTTTCATGTGGCCGGTCATTGGAATACCAATGGCCAAACGGTAACCATGGGAACCTTTAATGCCCAGCAGTCCAATCCTTTGCCTAGAACGCTCACGATGACTAATTCTACCTTTAATATTTCCGGCTATTGGTATTTATATGCAGACCAATTTACATTGAACGCCACCGGTTCCATCATCAATTTTACCACGGCGAACCGCAGCATGAGCAATTCATACTATAACTGCGGGGTGTTTCCGTTAAATTTTAACCAGGTTAATTTCACGGCCACCACAGGCACGGGTTCTTTATCCAATTCTTATTCCAGCAGTTCTTGTAGAATCGCACCCAGTTTCCAATCTGTAACTTTTAATTCAAATGGAACGCTGACCGGTGATCAAACCATTGGCACCCTCACCTTTACACCGGGTGGGACCTATACTTTACAAAATGGCAGAACCATTGATATCTTGAATCAAATTCAAGCCAGTGGCAACTGCACGGGGAGCATTACCATAAAAAGCAGCCAATCAGGGCAACAAGCCTTTGTCACAAAGTCTAGTGGTTCTGTGGCTTTGACGCGGGTGAATTTGAATGATTTGAATTTTGGAGGCGGCGCCACATGGACCGCTTCGAACTCTTTTAACCTTGGAAACAACACAGGTATTGTGATTTCCAGTCCTGCGCCACGAACTTTATATTGGGTGAGCAATGGCGGAAACTGGGACGACCCGAATCGCTGGTCGCTCAGTTCTGGTGGGGCAGGAGGGGAGTGTATTCCTTCCAGCATAGACGATGTGATTTTTGATGCCAATTCATTTAATCAAGCAGGCCAAACGGTTTCTTTGAACACATCCAATGCCCTTTGTCGTAACATGACTTGGACGGGTGTGGCACAAAATCCCAGTTTTACCTCTACAGCCACAGCGAATAACCTCAGAATTCATGGTTCTTTGGTGATGGCCCAAGGGATGAATTGGAATTTAAATGCCGATGTGTATTTTGAATCGGCCCAAGCCACAGAAACCATTACTTCAGTAGGAAAAACCTTTCAAAGGAGTGTGTATATAAATGGACAAGGCACATGGACACTTACCGATTCCCTCACCGTTTCCAGTAACCTTTTCTTACAATCCGGCCAGCTTGTTTCTGCCGGGCAAAACCTTAACGTAGGTACTTTTAACGCCCAAAGCTCGAATCCACTCACTCGGAGTTTGAATATCTCTAATTCACATATGCGCATTGGTGGGTACTGGTATTTGTATGCGGACCAATTTACCCTCACGGCTACGGGTTCTACCCTTAGCTTTACCACTGCGAATCGCAGCATGAGTAATTCCTATTACAATTGTGGGGTGTTTCCACTTTCCTTTGATAAAGTAATTTTTACCGCCAATTCAGGTACAGGCTCATTATCCAATTCCTATTCCTCGACCAGTTGTCGTATTCAGCCAAGCTTTAACCTTTGTCAATTTAACGCGAACGGAAATTTGACAGGGGATGCCACCTTTGGCACTTTAATTTTTTCCGCCAATTCATCCTATGTACTTCCAGCTTCTCGTACCCAAACCATCACGAATACATGGTTGGTGTTAGGTTCTTGTACGGGCCCTATTTTACTTTCTTCATCTTCTGCGGGAACACAGGCCTTGGTTTCCAAATCTTCCGGTACGGTGAATGGGTTTTACCTGCAAATTCGCGATGTAGCTGTGGGGGGCGGTGCCAGCTTCAATGCTTTGAATTCGGTGGATCAAGGAAACAATAGTGGTTGGGTTTTTGGCACGCTTCCTCCTCTGGGCCAATTGGGAACCATCCAAGGACCAACAGTGCTGTGTGGCCTCTCCACTGCCAATTTTCAAATCGCCCCTGTGGCGGGCGCTGCCTATTACACATGGACTTTGCCTTCCGGAAGTACCTTGCAGTCCGGACAGTTTACCGATCAGATTAGTGCACAAATAGGTCAAGCGGGCCAGGTGTGTGTCACCGCTACCGATGGTTGCACCAACAGCTCAAATACCTGTTTAACGGTAAGTGCCGGAAGTGTTGCAGCCCCTGTGATTACGGCCAGCGGTCCACTTTCTTTTTGTGCCGGCGATAGTGTGGTGCTCTCCTCTAACCCCAATACTGGCATCAATTGGTCCAACGGTGCTACGGGCGCTTCATTATCGGTGACACAGCCGGGAACTTACACGGCCACTTATACCGATGCGTTTGGTTGTACAAGCGCGGCCAGTGCAGGTTTGTCGGTTACCGTTTTGCCTTCTCCCACCCAACCTGTGGTTACCGCTTCTGGTCCGCTGCAGTTTTGTGCGGGAGATTCAGTGGTGCTTTCTTCTTCGTACAGTACAGGAAACCAGTGGAGTACAGGTGGTTCTCAGGCCAGCTTAACGGTTAATCAATCTGGTATTTATAGTGTTCAGGTGATAGGAAGTAATGGTTGTGTTTCCAGTTCTACGCCTATACAGGTTCAAGTTAATCCGACTCCAACGGCTCCAACCATAACCGCTTCTGGTCCAACGCAGTTTTGTTCTGGCGGTACATTGGTACTGCAAGCCACCGGAGGTAATGCCTTTGTTTGGTCCAATGGGGCCACTACTTCACAAATTACGGTCAATCAATCTGGAACTTACACAGCCCAAGCCTTAGACGGAAACGGTTGCCTTAGTGCGACAAGTTCCCCTGTTGCTGTAACCGTATTTCCGTCACCTGTACCTTCTGTGGTTACACCTTCTGGTACTGTAACCCTTTGTCAGGGAGATTCTGTCTTTTTGATGGCCAATCCACCGCTTAATGTGTTGTGGACCAATGGTGTCACTCAGCCCACCCAATGGGTCACACAATCCGGAAGTTACCAAGCCACGTACACAGACGCCAATGGATGTACTGCGATTTCTGCGGTTACCCAAATCAATGTTCAGCCCTTGCCTCCTGCGCCGGTAGTAAGTCCCACAGGTCCTTTGTCTCAGTGTGGAACTGGCCCTGTAACTTTACAAGCGACTTCCACAGGTCCCATTATTTGGTCCGATGGTTCCGCCGGTAACACCTTGAATGTATCGCAATCAGGTGGTTATTTTGCCACTACTACGGATGCCAACGGTTGTACAAGCGTTTCTTCCAATGTAGTTAGCGTGGCTCTTCATCCGATTCCTCCTGCACCGGTATTAACGCCAGGTGGTAATGCATTTATTTGTCAGGGAGGCACGTTGGTGCTTCAATCTTCCGCCGGGACGGCCACCCAATGGTCCACAGGTGCAACCGGAGCCAATCTTTCCGTAACTCAACCCGGAAGTTATACGGCTTTTGTTATTTCCGTTGAAGGTTGTACTTCTGCCGTGTCTCAACCGGTAATTGTTCAACAAGGTACACCGCCAGCACCTCCGGTTATTACGGCCAATGGTCCGGTTTCTATTTGTCCGGGCGGACAGGTGCAATTACAAGCCAATGCAGGTCCCGGATTGTCATGGAACCTTGGTGGAACAAGCAATCCATTGGTGGTGACCCAGCCGGGAACCTACTTTGCCACATTTACTGATGCCGGAGGCTGTACCAGCGCTTTCTCTAATTTTATTAATGTGGTGCTTTTATCTGCGCCTAATCCGCCCATCATCCAAGCGAATGGACCATTAAGTTTTTGTGCCGGTGGTCAGGTCACTTTAACCGTTCAAGGCAATAATCCTCAATGGAGTACAGGGGCACAAACCTCATCTATTGCAGTAAGCCAGTCCGGCAGCTATTCGGCTACTTTAACGGGAACCAATGGCTGTAGCTCTGCTTCTTCCATTCCTGTGGTGGTGAATGTGTTTCCCTTGCCCGTGGTGATCGTTTCTGCTAATCCTTCCCCTTCATTTTATTGTACCACTGATCCCTTGGTTCAATTGTCTGCCCAACCCTCAGGTGGAACTTGGTCTGGAAATGGTTGGAATGGGGCTGGATTCTCTCCGGGATTAGCCGGTGTGGGAACCCATACCGTCACCTATCAATTGCTAGATTCTAATGGATGCACTGGCAGTCAGTCGTTAATTTTGTCCGTGCAGGATTGCAATACGGGATTGGACCCAAATTCATCCCTTGGTTTAAGCCTATTTCCGAATCCCACAGCGGACCAATTGACCCTTTCATGGGATGCACATTTGGCCCCCGCTACGATTCAAATTTTCGATATGCAAGGCCGTAAGGTATGGATGCAAACCACAATACTTCAGAACGCTAGCGTGGTTCAGGTAGAGGATTGGCCAGCGGGTGTATATCAAGTTCATTTTTTCACTGCACAAGGCATGCATATCTTACCTTTTGTGAAGAATTAAGTGGAACAAATTCAGGAAAAAGGACCCTAGGAATTTTATCCTTTGTAGCCTAAGCCTTACCTTTGAAACAGGTTTTCTTCTAAGTGGAAGAGGACCTGTTTCTCTTTTTACCCCCACTGTGTATGTCGTCACCGGTTCTAGATACCACGGCCCTTCATCCGGGCGAATTGCTTCGTGTATACCAGCAGCAAGTAAAATTCCCTGTTGAAAGTCAGGTGATTCAATTGGTGGGCATCTATGAACCAGGCAATCATCAGGCTTATGGTGGATATTATTATGATAAGTTGCGCGATGTGCAGGAAGATCAGTTTATTCCATTGATGGTTTCTGCACGGTATCGGACTTCCCTTTTGGCAGGGCATACCTGTACGGTGCGCGGTACCTTACAGCGGAAAATGCGTCAAGGTGCAATGATGTCCCTCCATTTGGTGGTTTCCGGTTTGCAGGATATGGTGTTGACGGAAGAGCGCAGTGAAGCTTCCCGAGCAAAATCCGCCTTATTGGAAGCGAGGTTGGAGCGTCCGTTTTACGATTTTGAAAAAATCATTCGGGAAAAAGTGGAAGCTCAAGAAAAGGTGCAATTGGTGGTCATCACCGGCAAAACCTCCATTGTGGATCAAGAATTCGAGCAGGCCAAAGGGCCATCTGATACTTGGCTAGATTTGCATTACTTGTACACTTCGATGCGTGATCCGGCGCAAATTAAAGAAACGCTGATCATGGCAGAAGCCTTACAACCGGATGCGTTGGTTTTGATGCGTGGGGGAGGGGAAGGATTGGAGGTGTTTAATGAGCCCAACTTGTTGACCAGTTTTATGGCATTGCCCTTTTTATGGGCCACTGCATTGGGGCATGCCAAAGATGTATTGTTCGCCAAGCAGCTGGCAGATAAGACTTTTGATACACCAACGGCGTTTGGTTTTTTCCTTCGGCAAGCGGTGGAGGCCAGTGTTTGGTCGCGGGAACACCAAAAGGCTTTACTAAGTCAAGAGATAGGTGGTCAATTTCAACAGCAAATTGCCACCCAAACGGAGCAAAACCAACGTTTAACAGAGTTGCTGAACCAGCGAGAGGCTGTAGTGGAAAAAATGCAGCAGGAGGTTGCCCGATTGTTTGAGGTGCAGCGAGCGCAGGTGTTGGAGCATCAAACCTATGTCTTATCCCTTCAGCAAAAACAAGACGAGGAGCACCGAAGGCAGGAAGATATATTGCAGCGGTTGGAACGCCGTAATCGCCTGCTGATTGGATTGTTGGTTGGGGTAGTGGTTTTGGGGATGGTGGTTTTGTGGTGGGGTTTAAGGCGGTGACACCAAATGCAATTCCAAAAGTACGCCCGAAGTTGTATGCTTTTTGGGTACACACAATGTGGTACCCGCAGGCAATCGAATGGGGAGTTGCACCCGAAGGCTCGGATCCCCAGCGCCGTTTTGAGGTCCACTTTTTTCCGTGGCAGGCGTAAAAGCTAGCGTCATTTGATTGATTCGTAAGGTCCGCTCTTTGTAGGGAACAAAGTCTGAAAACCCACAAAAATCTGCCGGTTGTCCCGCAAACGCCGTTGATTTCTCCCCTGCATCTATGAAAATCTCCAATATAATGGCTTCGTGGCCTTTAGGAATGGTGTAGGATTGCCCTTCCTTTAACATCATTAGGCTTTTTTCCCCTACGGCAGAGAGTTGTCCCCAAATCATGCTACCGGTGAAAAACACCCCCATTAAGCAGATTAACTTTTTCATAGGATTGAAATTATAGAAAAATTAGGTACGAATTCCTAAGAGCAACACCCATTTGGCGACCAAGAATGGATTTACTCCCACCAAGTCTTTACATAAAACCTTCTGTAAGGTGCCCATACCAATTGGGAGGATCCCAGCCGATAAGGCAGGTCTTTGCCCACCGAAGCCACCGTGTGAATCTCTAATTTTACTCGTGCCCTATCTCCTCCCACAATACGGATGTCTAGAGGAATTTCATTTGATCCCTGCATGATTTTTTCCCGGAGGTGCGCCACAATTTTTGCCCGCATTTCCAAACAATCAAATGCGGATCCTTCGCATGTGAAAGTGTATTCTGCCATGCCATCGAATGTAATCCATTCTGGTTCTTCTACATAAAGTAAACGACGGTCGTTCTTCATGTCCGCATAGCCCTTTCGTGCCGCCTCTATATTTGGGAAGTCAAGTACCCTGATTTTTGGGGTCCTCGCTAGGTCCATTAACCCACGTAATCTGGAGGTTTCAAAAGCGTAGGTTTGTCCATTCCAAGCCAGGGTGTTGCAACCCAAAGAAATGCTCATCCATGTTGGATTTTCTTCTTTTTGAGGTTTAATCCAAAGGTAATAATGAACCCCGCACCGGTTATTCACTTGGGTTTTTCCGGTATCCAGACCATGAAGGAACCTAGCTATGGCAAGGCTATCACGTAGATAAAATTCGCCAAGGGTATCTGCAAAACTTGGACTTTTTTCCGTATGTCGCATTCCAATCATGAGGCTTTGCGCCAATATTGTGTTCTTTAGGAAAAAGAGCGCACATACAGAAAAAATGAACTTACGCATTTTGATAATGGTTTAAAGCAGCACCAATAAACCCTACGAAAAGGGGATGAGGGAGGTCAACCGTACTTTTATATTCCGGATGAAATTGGCTTCCAATGAAGAAAGGATGGTCTTTGATTTCAACGATTTCTACCAAACCCGCTTCCGGATGCGTTCCTGCGGCTATTAACCCTGCAGATTCAAAGGCAGATAAAAAACGATTGTTCAATTCATATCGGTGTCGGTGCCTTTCGGAAATTCGGTTTTTTCCATACAACTGATGGGCTAGGCTGTCTTCTGCCAAAACGCAGGGATAACTGCCCAAGCGCATGGTCCCTCCTTTGGCGACTTGTTCTCCCTGTCCCTCCATAAAATCAATGACCGGATGTTGGGTTTCCATTTGAAATTCTGTGGAATGTGCGCCAGACCAGCCAAGGACATGCCGGGCAAATTCAATGACTGCGCATTGCATACCTAGGCAAATGCCTAAAAATGGAATTTTTGCCTCACGCGCAAAACGCACGGCTTCAATCTTTCCTTCAATACCTCGGTGACCAAAACCTGGTGCCACCAAAACGCCATGGATTCCGGCTAATTTTTCAGCGATGTTTTCTCGGTGTAATTCTTCGGAGTGAACCCACCGAATTTTCACCCGCGTTTTATGGCTAACCCCGCCATGAATCAGGGCTTCATGGATGGATTTATAGGCATCCTTTAGCTCGATATATTTGCCTACCAAGGCGACTTCTACTTCTTTTTCCGGATTTTTCAGGTCGTGCAAAAAGCGTTTCCATTGATTGAGATCTGGCGCATGAAACCCGGTGATTTGCAGTTTTTTCATGACCACTTCATCCAGTTGTTCGGTCTGCATCATCAGCGGAACATCATATATAGATTCGGCATCCAAACATTCTATCACCGACTCTTGGCCCACATTACAGAAAAGCGCAATTTTTTTTCGGATGTCTTCAGATAAAGGATATTCTGTTCTGCAAGCAACAATATCGGGCTGTACGCCTTGTTCCAGCAAGGTTTTTACAGCATATTGTGTGGGTTTGGTTTTAAGTTCACCCGCTGCTTTCAAGTAAGGCACCAGGGTCAAATGAATGACCAAACCATTTTGAGGGCCCAGTTCATATTTCAATTGACGAACCGCCTCGATGTAGGGTAGGGATTCAATGTCGCCCACTGTGCCCCCAATTTCCGTGATGATGACATCATATGCATCATCTTCGGCCAACAGTCCGATGCACCTTTTGATTTCATCGGTGATATGCGGAATCACTTGCACGGTTTTTCCCAGATAGTCGCCTCGGCGTTCCCGAGAAATAACAGTCTGGTAAATTCTGCCGGTGGTTACATTATTGGCCTGGGAGGTGGGTACGCCTAGAAATCTTTCGTAATGTCCAAGATCCAAATCGGTTTCCGCGCCATCTTCGGTCACAAAGCACTCGCCATGTTCGTAGGGATTCAGTGTGCCCGGGTCCACATTGATGTAGGGATCCAGTTTTTGAATGGTTACCCGAATTCCTCTGGCTCTTAGTAGTTTTCCAAGAGATGCAGAAACAATTCCTTTGCCCAGAGAAGAGGAAACCCCGCCGGTAACGAAAATAAATTTTGCTTTAGATGGCATGTTGTTCGTATTTACCTACGGGATGCAAAGGTAAGGAATTTAGCCCGGCTTGTACCGCACTGCATCCTGCCAACACAAATAAATAGGGTTTCGGTTTTTGCGCCCACCATTCTAGTGACCATTGAAGCCCATGGGAGTATTTTAGTTACATCAGCCATCAGATTTCGTTTGTACCCAACCGGCTGGGTCTAGCCGATAAGCCGTTGGTACTGTCGAAAACCGGTCATTGAGCGTAGCCGAAAATCGGTCATTGAGCACTTATTACCTCAATGGAAGGAATGGGTTAATCAAACACGCCGTTTCTAATCCAGACCAGCGTGAAGTGCCAAAATTGTTTTCCCCCAATGAGCTTAAAAATTCAAGGTGTTTGGCAGAATGACATGGAAAATGAAAATTGGGGCTACGCCCACCCCTCCCCGTGGTCAATTTAAATCATCCAGCGAAATATAAT